>JAZLGA010000035.1:0-17303 GCA_045616045.1 Bacteroidales bacterium
GCTTTGTTCAACATGATTGGCATTTGGACGCACCAAGGCATTCAGCTTTTGGGTATGCCTACCGAAGCCATCCACACGCCATTCATGAGCGACCGTTATCTGTCAATCGAAAACGCCAAGTACATCTTCAACAACATGAAGAGCATTGGCGACGAAATGCAGTTCGCCGAAGACGGTATCTGCCGCCGCCGCGCTAAGGAAGTCGTTGACAACACCATCAAACTGTTGGAAGAGATTAACAAGGAAGGTTTGTTCACGGCACTCGAAAAGGGTATCTTTGGCGATGTGAAACGTCCGAAGAACGGTGGTAAGGGTCTGGAAGGCGTCACCATGAAGGGTGAGAACTACCTGAACCCATTTGTTGAACTGATGAAAGGTAAGAGATAAGTTCTGTTCTTTGTTTGGTGATACCAGATTCTAGTTGGGTCTGACGACAACGCTGAGACCGTAAGCTGCGCAAGTTTGCATACGGACAAGTGAAGTTCCACCTTTCAGGTGGCTGGACAACGCAGAACACTTGACCCGAAGGGTCAGACATCAGCTTTCCCTTAGGCCGCCGACCTGCGGGAGAACACAAGAAGGAAGAAGAATATGAGTTACACGCAGTCGCTATATCACATAGTAATCCGCACAAAACACAGCGGTCTAACTATCGTGGAAGAATACGAGAAAGATCTGTATGCTTACATGGTTGGCATTGCTAAAAACAAGAAAGCCTTCGTGTATCGTATTGGCGGTATGCCTGATCATATCCATATCCTCGTGGACATACATCCAACCATAGCCTTGTCTGACTTCGTCAGGGACTTGAAGGAATATTCGAGCAAATGGTTGAAAGCCAATGCTCATTTTCCGGATTTCATTGGATGGGGAGAAGGTTATGCTGCATTTTCGAGGAGCTTTCGGGACAGAACGGAAACCATCAATTATATCAAAGGACAAAAAGAACATCATAAGAAACAGAAGTTTGAAAATGAATACAGAGCGTTTCTTGAAGAAAACGAGGTTGAAATTGACGAACGTTATTTTCTCAAAGATTGATATAATGTAATTCATAACAAACTGAACTAAAAGTAAATAGGTGAACAATTAAAATTTACAATAATGAGCGAAGGATTATATTCAATGGAAACTAAGGATTTCGACAAGACCTTAGACTTAACGAAAATCAAGCCTTACGGCGACACCATGAACGATGGTAAGGTGCAACTGAGTTTCACGCTGCCTGTTCCATGTGGCGCAGAAGCTGTTGAAGCTGCCAAACAGATGATGAAGAAAATGGGATTGGAAAATCCGAGTGTGGTCTATTACAAGGAACTGACTCCAGGCTTCACTTTCTTCAACTGCTACGGAAGTTGCACACACACAGTCGATTACTCAACCATTTATGTTCCGAAAGTTGAATCCAACACGTTGGACATGTACGAAACCGACAAGTACATCAAGGAAAATATCGGTCGTAAGATTGTCATCGTCGGTGCATCTACGGGTACTGATGCTCACACTGTGGGTATCGATGCTATCATGAACATGAAGGGTTATGCCGGTCACTATGGACTGGAACGCTATGAAATGATTGAAGCATACAACCTTGGTTCACAGGTTCCTAACGAAGAATTCATTGCCAAGGGTATTGAACTTCACGCTGACGCATTGATCGTTTCACAGACCGTGACCCAAAAGGATGTTCACATCAAGAACATGACTAATTTCATCGAACTGATGGAAGCCGAAGGTCTGCGCGACAAGATGATTTGCTGCTGCGGTGGCGCGCGTGTCACGCACGAACTGGCCAAGGAACTCGGTTTCGACGCTGGTTTCGGCATGAACACTTACGCTGACGATGTGGCTTCATTCATCGTTCAGGAAATGGTGAAAAGAGGCGTGAAATAATAGAAACAATTAAACAAATCAACAATAAACAATTAAAAAATTCATATTATGGATAAAAACGAAATGAGAGAGGTTATCGCCAAGAGAGCAGCCAAGGAACTGCATGACGGCGATGTTGTCAATCTGGGTATTGGCATTCCTACAATGATTCCAAATTATCTTCCGGAAGGCGTTGAAGTGGTACTCCAGACCGAAAACGGCGCAATGGGCATGGGCCCTACACCTGCTGAAGGTCAGGAAGATAAGAACCTGATTAACGCTGGTGGTGGATATATCACCTTGAATCCAGGCGCATGCTCTTTTGATTCAGCAACTTCTTTTGCAATTATACGCGGAGGCCATGTTAATGTGTCGTTCCTCGGTGCTCTGCAAGTGGATGAAAAGGGTAATCTGGCTAACTGGATTATTCCTGGCAAGATGGCTCCTGGTATGGGTGGAGCTATGGACCTCGTGGTTGGTGCCCGCCGTGTTATCCTCACCATGGAACACACCCAGAAAGGTGCTCCTAAAATCTTGAAAGAATGTAATTTGCCTTTGACAGCTGCTGGTCAGGTTGATATGATTATCACTGAAATGGGTGTCATGCAAATCACGCCGGAAGGCATTGTTTTGACTGAAATTCATCCTGAATTCACCGTCGAACAGGTTCAGGCCGCTACTGATGCCAAGCTCATCATTTCTCCTAACCTGAAACCAATGGACATTTAATCACTGGGTCATGGAATACGAATTTTTGAAGATTGAGAGAATTGACGGAATCAGCATCATGAAGGTGTCTGCTCCCAAATCTTTGAATGCTCTCAATTCCACGATTTTGCGTGAAATCGGTGATTTCGTTGAAAACCTTGACGCTACGACAAGAGTGCTCATCATCACTGGTGACGGTGAAAAGGCTTTTGTGGCTGGTGCTGACATTTCTGAAATGGCTGGCCTTTATGAGAAGGAAGGCTATGAGTTCAGCAAGTTCGGTGCCATTGCTTTTCGCAAGATAGAGACTCTGCCTATCCCTGTCATAGCCGCTGTCAATGGCTTTGCTTTGGGTGGAGGCTGCGAGTTGGCTATGGCATGCGACATACGCATCTGCTCAAACGACGCCCGCTTTGGTCAGCCTGAGGTGGGACTGGGTATAACACCTGGTTTCTCTGGCACTTATCGTCTCGCCAAACTAGTGGGGCAAGGCATGGCCAAAGAGATGATTTTTACAGGTCGTGCAATTAAAGCTGATGAGGCTTTGAAGATAGGCTTGGTGAATGCTGTTTATGAACAGGAGGAACTGATGGACAAAGCTCTCACTATGGCAAAGAAAATACTAAAAAATGCACCCTTTGCCATAAAATATGCCAAACAATGCATCAACGAGAGTTACGACCTTAACGCCGACGAAGCCATCGAGCTTGAATGTCGCAACTTCGGGAAATGCTTTGCCACTGCTGACCAGAAGGAAGGTATGGCCGCATTCCTTGAGAAACGCAATGCTAATTTTATAGGAAAATGAATTGTCTTCTGCTATCGGCAGTCAGCTGTTGGCGTGGCTTTACCGATGCTAATAGATGATTGCCGGGAAGATGGGTGGTGGAACAATGCGGAATTTTGTAATGGAAAAAGGTAAAGTCGTATTATATCAACCTGACAACAGCATTAAGTTGGGATTGCGTATGGAAAGCGAAACGGTTTGGCTTACGCAGGCACAGATGGCTTTGCTGTTTGGTTGTCCCACTTATAATGTCGGACTTCATTTGAAGAACGTCTATGGTGAACACGAAATAGACACGATTTCGACATCCGAGGAAATCTCGTTAGTTAGCAAGGAAGGGAAAAGAAACATCTCCAATCAGTTTCAACTGGACTTGAACCGCCACAATAGCCAGCATTCTATCCTTAAATTGCGAATGTCTTAGGTACATGCTTGGAGAGTGAATATTTCCGGATTAATACCGTATCAAGGAAGCAATAAATTGATTTTCAATAAATTACAAGAAATACCAAATCAGTTAATTCATTAAATTTCAAATTTTTAAATTCAAAAGACATGAAAATCTGTGTTATCGGAACCGGCACTATGGCAAAAGGCATCGTGAAAGCTTTCGCTACCAAGATGCCTGTCGTCATGAAGAGCCGCACACAAGCCAGCCTTGACAAGGCTATGGCTTCAATCGCCAAAGGTTATGGCAAATTGGTGGAGAAAGGCAAGATGACCCAAGAGGCTGTTGATGCTTTGTTGAAAAACATCACCACTACAACAGACTATGCTGCATTTGCAGATGCCGACCTGGTCATTGAGGCCGCTGTAGAAGAGATGCAACTGAAGAAAGATGTCTTCATGGAACTTGACAAGATATGCAAGCCCGAGACCGTCTTCGCCACAAACTCTTCATCGTTATCTATTACTGAAATAGCAGCCTGCACTAACCGTCCTGCCCAATTCATCGGCATGCATTTCTTCAATCCAGCCGATCGCATGGCTCTCGTCGAGGTCATCAAAGGCCAGCTCACAAGCGATGATGTGACCAAGTGCATCGTTGACCTTGCTACTTCCATTGGCAAACAGCCTGTTGAAGTGAAGGAGGCTCCTGGATTTGTTGTTAACCGTATCCTCATACCTATGATTAACGAGGCTGTCGGCATTTTGGCCGATGGTATTGCAAGTGCCGAGGATATCGACAAGTGCATGATGCTTGGCGCAAACCACCCTATGGGTCCTTTGGCTTTGGCCGACCTTATCGGAAACGATGTTAACCTCGCCATCATGGAAGTGCTGTATAAAGAGTTCGGAGACCCCAAATATCGCCCACACCCATTGCTCCGCAAAATGGTGAGAGCCGGATTGCTAGGCCGTAAGACTGGAGAGGGTTTTTACAAGTATTAAGAATGATGTTAATAGCCGTGCGAGAAATCAATTAAATATATTTAAATCGAACAAATCAATTTGATTTATAGATATTTGTTATATTTGCATGATTTCTTTCTGACAGAGCATTAATATTAGGAAAGAATTTCGAGCAATCGTATTGAAAATTATTAAATATAGAAGCAATGAATTTTAGTTATTCAAAGACTGAAGAACTGTTCCTGCAAATGATTCGTTCGTTTGCTGAGAACGAAGTAAAGCCTTTGGCAGCCGAAGTTGACGTTCAGGAACGCTTTCCTATTGAGACCGTCGAAAAGATGGGCAAATTAGGACTTATGGGCATTCCTGTGCCTAAGCAGTATGGTGGTGCCGGAGGTACGGTCCAAATGTATATTATGGCCGTTGAAGAACTCTCGAGAGTGTGCGCTACTACTGGTGTCATCCTTTCGGCTCACACATCCTTGTGCATGGCTCCCATTATGGAGAATGGCACTGAGGAGCAAAAGATGAAATATCTGCCTAAACTTGCTTCGGGCGAATGGATTGGCGCTTTCGGCCTTACCGAACCCAATGCAGGAACAGACGCCGCTATGCAGCAGACTACAGCTGTTGATGCAGGTGACAAATGGATTTTAAACGGCTCAAAGATTTTTATCACCAATGCCGCTAATGCACATGTGTTCATCGTCATGGCTATGACCGACAAATCGAAGGGAACAAAAGGCATTTCCGCTTTTATTGTTGAAAAAGGCATGCCTGGCTTTAGCATTGGCAAGAAAGAACTGAAGATGGGTATTCGCGGTAGCGCTACCTGCGAGTTGATATTTGAAAACTGCGAAGTGCCTAAAGAGAATCTTCTCGGCTCGCTTGGCAAAGGATTCACCATTGCAATGAAGACCCTTGACGGTGGCCGTATAGGTATCGCATCACAGGCTCTCGGTATTGCACAAGGAGCTATGGACGAGACTGTTAAATACACCAAAGAACGTAAGCAATTTGGCAAATCAATCTCACAATTCCAAAACACACAATTCCAAATGGCCGATCTTAAGACCAAGGTCGAAGCTGCCCGTTTGTTGGTGCGTAGCGCTGCATGGAAGAAAGATATGGGTTTGCCATATTCACCAGATGCAGCCATGGCTAAACTTTTTGCCGCTGAAACAGCTATGGAAGTTACTACAAAAGCCGTTCAATTCCATGGAGGCTACGGCTATACACGTGAGTATCCGGTCGAGCGTATGATGCGCGATGCCAAGATTACAGAAATCTACGAGGGTACATCAGAAGTTCAACGTATGGTTATCTCTGGTCATTTGTTTAAATAATAGGAGTGAAGATTATGAATATTATAGTTTGTATAAAACAAGTCCCGGATACCACTGAAATAAAGATTGATCCGGTAAAGGGCACGCTGATTCGTGAGGGTGTCCCGAGCATTATGAACCCTGACGACAAAGGAGGCCTTGAGTTGGCTCTTCGCTTGAAAGACCAATTGGGCGCCACAGTCACTGTTGTCTCCATGGGCCCTCCGCAAGCTGATGTCATTATGCGCGAAGCTTTTGCTATGGGCGCCGACCGTGCCATACTTCTCTCTGACCGCAAGTTCGCCGGCTCCGACACATTGGCCACTTCTTATGCATTGTCGGGCCTTTGCCGTTCGTTGGATTACGACCTTATCATCACTGGCCGTCAGGCTATAGATGGTGATACCGCTCAAGTGGGCCCTGAGATGGCCGAACATCTGGGGCTTCCACAAGTGTCGTATGTTTGTGACGCCAAGGCTCTGCCAAACGGCAATCTGTTGGTTCACAAGGAAAACGAAGACAGCGTTCAAGTCCTCGAAGTAGAGGGTAAATGCCTACTTACAGTGTTGGCTTCTGCATTCCAACCTCGTTATATGACCGTTAACGGAATCGTTGAGGCATATAACAAGGAAGTTGAAGTGTGGGGCGCCGACAAGATTGATTACGATGAGTCAAAACTCGGTCTGTCTGGCTCTCCAACAAAGGTGTTCCAGTCGTTCCCAAAAGCTATGAAAGAACCTGGAGAGGTGCATGAATTGAGCGATGAGGAAGCCGTGGAATTGATTGTTAATAAATTAAAGGAAAAACACATCATCTAAAAGTTATAGCTATGGAATTGAAAGATTATAAAAACGTATTCGTTTTCGCAGAACAACGTGAAGGTGTCATCCAATCCGTTGCATACGAACTTTTAGGTAAGGCACGCGACCTTGCCGACACTCTCGGTGAGAAAGTTGTGGCCATGCTGTTGGGATATGGCGTGAAAGACCAAGCCCAGAAACTGATTGAATTCGGCGCTGACGAGGTCATCGTAGCTGATGTGCCAGAACTGAAAGATTATCTGTCAGAACAGTATTCCCAAGTGGTTGACCAGATTATCAAGGAGCGTAATCCAAATGTTGTGCTTTATGGCGCCACTACCATAGGCCGAGACATGGCTCCTCGTATCGCTTCTCGTTTGAAGACCGGTCTTACTGCCGACTGCACCAAACTTGAGGTTGTTGCCGATGAGAAAAGCAATGGTGAGTTACAGTTCCGCATGACGCGTCCTGCTTTCGGTGGCAACCTTATGGCTACCATCATTTGCCCCAATACACGCCCACAGATGTCCACTGTACGCCCTGGCGTGATGCAGAAACGCTTACGCGAAGAAGGCCGTCAAGGTCTTGTTACTGACTTTACACCCAAGTTCGACACATCCAAGTTCAAGGTTAAACTCGTTGAAACCATTAAGGAAAACAAGACTACTGTTGATATAGCCGACGCCAAGATACTCGTTTCCGGTGGTCGTGGCGTTCACAACAAGGAAGGTTTCGACAAACTTCAGGCTTTGGCCGATGTCATTGGCGGCGTCGTCTCTTCGTCACGTGCTATGGTCGATAACGGTGTGATGCCTCACGAACGTCAAGTCGGACAAACTGGTAAGACTGTGCGCCCTAATCTTTATCTGGCATGTGGTATCAGCGGAGCCATCCAGCACCTCGCAGGTATGGAAGAGTCCGATTTTATCATTGCCATCAACAAGGACAAGTTTGCTCCTATCTTCAGCGTTGCCGACTTGGGTATCGTTGGTGACTTGCACAAGATAGTTCCTATGTTGACCGAAAGGTTGAAGAAAGAGATTGAGAAATAACTCTTAATAATTGCCATTACGGCAAAGACAAACCACTCTGAACTTTATGGTTTAGGGTGGTTTTTTTTTTTTTTTTGTTAACGATTATCTAGTGACAAACCCTTTTTCAGGTAAATTAAAGGCGTAAGGTGGGTTCTATAAATTAATTTCCAGTGATTTTGAGTCGGTTTTCGAGCAGATTGCTGCGCAGAAAGAGGGCGCATAGCGGGCTGTGCAACCGATTGATAAACAGCAATATGCCGAAAAGCAGCCAAAAGCGAGGTAAAAAAATTTTAAATTTGTCATATCATTTGTATTTTATTTCGTTGAATTTATAGAACACACCTAAGGTCAAAATGTGGACTGAAGTTATCAACAAATTGAAAAGTGATTACAAGGCTTTCATCTATGTCACAGCCTGCAAAATGACCTATAGGTCTGATTTTTGACGACACCATCCTGGCTAAATAAGACCGTTGTTTTTCTCCAACACCTTGTCTTTCACCAATTGGTCAAGTTGTCGTGTTGTAGGCGTTGTCTCGTGTTTTGGGTGAAATCTTGGTATGGTATGCCTGAAATAGTCTGCCCAATAGCGAGTGTATCCTGCTATGACGGGGCAATAGCTGATTTGCCGCTTTCTTCTCCATTGCGTTTTATTGTAATGATGGCTTCTGTTCTTTTCCGAACATCATCTTCGTCAACAGTGGCTTCAACACACTCATTGATGGATACTGGCGGCATGCTGAGGTCTCTATCAATCCAACGGCATGCAAGAACCCATCGAAGATAGAAGATAAAGCGATTTGTGTTTGAGGAACTTGATTGGGCATAACTCTTGTTTGGATTCATGAAAAGACTGCTGTAGTGCAACATGGCTTTCACAGGATTGAATACAACCGTCTCAAGTTCTGCAAGACGTTTTGTTAGGCCTTCGTCGGAACGATAGACTATGGGCGAGTGCAGACATTCCATAAGAGTGGGCGTTGACCTTCGAAACATCTGCAAAGTCTTGCGCAATTCCCAGCCTGAAAAGACAGTGTTGTCGTTGAAAGCCTTTTCCATCTCGTCTCCTTTGGCATTAACGCTGAGATGCCAATCCAAATCATTGACATATATGAAATGTATGTCCCAACCGTTTTGTGGCGAGTTGACTCCAATGGTGCGGCTGCCCATCTCGGCATCAAAAAGAATACTAATACCATATCCCTGTTCTATCTCATCCAGATGAGAAGGAATGACAGTCTGTCGTGTTTCTGATTCTAAGGGCATCTTTTTGTACTATGAAATCAATAGTAAATGTAGTGTGTTCCTCTTCGGCCCTTTCTCCCGATTCTCCTTAATTTGTCGCTGCAAAAATACGAAAAAAAGACATCCTCAGAGTTGTTTTGCTGTTTGGACTTGTAAAGACTGATGCTCTTTTTTTCAAGATTTTCAAATGAGAAGCCTGGCGATATATAGTGATGCACGAAATGCTATTTCATCCTATCGACGAGTTCAGGAAATCGTTATGTAAATCACATTATCAATGCCCACTATGGCAACGATCCGGAAGAAAATGCTTTGGCTTTGCGGAGACGGCTGATGTGTACCCAGTGTCTTTTTGTGGCTCCAAAAATACAGCCCTTTACGTGAAGAAAGATGCAAAAATGTGCATTTCTTTAGGTATGATGCTTTTTGTGACAGAAAATAACTTACCTTTGTGCCGTTAATAATTTGATAGTATGTCGTTTGTTGATGAGATAAACCGAAGAAGAACATTTGCCATTGTTAGTCACCCCGACGCAGGAAAGACAACTCTCACCGAAAAATTGCTTTTGTATGGAGGTGCCATACAGGTCGCAGGAGCCGTGAAATCAAACAAGATAAAGAAAACAGCCACTTCGGATTGGATGGAGATAGAACGCCAAAGAGGCATTTCTGTGGCTACTTCGGTTATGGGGTTTGAGTATAAAAACATGAAGATCAACATACTTGACACTCCCGGTCACAAGGATTTCGCAGAAGACACATTCCGGACACTTACGGCTGTCGATAGCGTTATAGTCGTTATTGATGCCGCAAAAGGAGTGGAGTCGCAAACAGAGAAACTTGTCGAAGTGTGCCGTATGCGCAAAACTCCTATAATGGTGTTTGTAAACAAACTGGACCGGCCTGGAAAAGACGTGTTCGACCTCCTTGATGAGATTGAACAAAAACTTGACTTACATATCACCCCCTTGAGTTGGCCTATCAACATGGGCCCGAAATTCAAAGGCGTTTATAGCATTTACGACAAAAGCCTATACTTGTTCAATTCCGACAAGCAACATGTCACTCAAGGCATATCTTTCGACGACCTTGAGAACCCCGAGTTGGACAAGATGATAGGGGGCGATGCTTCCACCTTGCGCACTGAGACAGAACTCGTACAAGGCGTTTACGACACTTTTGAAAGACAGAAATACCTCGATGGCGACATCTGTCCTGTGTTTTTTGGAAGTGCCTTGAACAACTTTGGAGTCAAGGAGCTACTTGACTGCTTCATACAGATAGCACCTTCTCCAATAGGCCGTGACACTGAGCAGCGACATGTGGAGCCTGATGAGGAGAAATTCACAGGCTTTGTCTTCAAGATACATGCCAACATGGATCCAAACCACCGTGACCGTATTGCTTTTGTTCGTGTTGTCTCAGGCAAATTCGAACGCAATAAACTTTATACTCATGTTAGGCTTAACCGCGAACTGAAATTTTCCAATCCCACAGCTTTCATGGCACAGAAAAAGTCGGTGCTCGACGAGGCTTATCCCGGCGACATCGTAGGCCTTTATGACGCTGGTAATTTCAAGATTGGCGATACGTTGACAGAAGGGGAGATGTTAAACTATAAAGGCATACCCAGTTTCTCTCCAGAACAGTTCCGTTATGTGGAAAACGCTGACCCAATGAAAGCAAAACAACTTGCAAAAGGACTTGAACAACTTACCGACGAGGGCGTGGCTCAACTCTTTACGGGAAAGATGACTGGTCGCAAGATTATTGGAACCGTAGGAGAACTGCAGTTTGAGGTTATTCAATACAGGCTGCTTCATGAATATGGAGCTAGTTGCCGTTACCAACCCATCTCACTCTACAAGACGGCTTGGATAACATCTGAAAATGTCGAACAGTATAAGGATTTTACCATGCGTAAGGCGATGAATCTTGCCGAGGACAAGGACGGTCGCGATGTGTTCCTGGCAGAGTCGCAATATGCCCTTCAGACAGCAATGGAGAAATATCCTGACATATACTTCTATTTCACATCAGACTTCTAAAACAAGATATTAAATTTAATTAAATAAAATAAAGTAACGATTTAAAAATTATTTAAAATGGGAAAATTTATTGAAGAATTTAAGGAATTTGCCGTTAAGGGCAATGTGATGGACATGGCAATTGGCGTTGTCATTGGCGGAGCCTTTGGCAAAATTGTCACATCATTGGTTTCCGACATTATTATGCCTCTCATAGGCGCAATCACAAGCGGCTTGAGTTTCACCGATTGGAAATGGGTCATCAAAGAGGGCGTTGATGAGGTCCTTGGACCCGATGGCGAGGTGTTGTCTGCAGCAGTGCCCGAACTGGCTATGACATGGGGTAATTTCATCCAAGTCATCTTCGACTTCATCATTATCTCTCTCTCTATCTTCTTGGTTATCAAGGGTATCAACAAATTAAAGAAAAAACCTGAACCAGAACCGGAAGAACCAGCAGCACCTGCAGGCCCTACACAAGAAGAGCTCCTTGCAGAGATTCGTGACTTGCTGAAGAAAAACTGATGAGTCTTTGTACTGAAAAATGCAAAAGGAGATGCCATGCATCTCCTT
This sequence comes from Bacteroidales bacterium, assembly GCA_045616045.1. Lineage (GTDB taxonomy): Bacteria > Bacteroidota > Bacteroidia > Bacteroidales > F082 > Limimorpha. The sequence continues at coordinate 11,725 of JAZLGA010000035.1, forward strand.
TTTTTTTGGTTGAAAATATGTCAACAAAGACTAATCTTTGCATAGGCGCCCCAAAAGTTCATTATGTTGTGGAAACATATCAAGCATTTGTTTTTTTTGCGCAATCTCGAATTTGTCGAAAGTGAAAGCGGGAGCCACAGCGCAGCCAACAAGGCAAAAGCCTTTCTTGGAAGCTATCTCGGCAGCAAACCATTCTCCTGAGTTTATTACAACTTGCATCTCGTTATTGGCATAGAGATGGTGAACCGTGAGTCCTCCGTCACTGCCTATGACATAGATGTTGAGCCTTTCACCAGCATGATAGTACCATATTTCTACCATGTCATGTAGGCGATGGAAAGCCGAAATGTCGTTGTCCTTAAGCAGATAATAGATGGTGGAAATCTCTTTCCTTCCGTTTTTGGCATTACCAAAGACTTCCTTGTAATAACCACCTTCAGGGTGGGGGACAAGTCCTAGTTTTGATATGTATTTTTGTGCGTCCATTTATCTTGTTTTTTATTTGGTCAGACAAGCATCCAACTCTTGGCAGATCTTTTCCTTGTCCATTTTCTGGCCTATGAACACCAATTTCTGCATGCGGTCACCGTAGGTCTCGTCCCAGTCGCGACGGAGTGATGGCTCGCTTCGCATCATGTCCTCGAGTTCGGCTTTTGGCATGGTGGCGTACCACAGTCCCGCATTGCGCAGTGTGACTTGTTTTCCGGCTTGGTCAAATACATAGCAAGTGTCGCGCTCGTCATTAAAATAGCAGATGCCTTTGCATCGTATCACGTTGGCCGGCATTTTGCGTGCAACAAACTCGTCAAATTTGCCAAGGTTGAAAGGTTGGCGGGTGTAATAAACGAATGTCCCTATGCCGTATTCCTCAACCTCGCCGCCTCCGTGGTCGTGATGGTGATGCTCGTGATGCCCATGTCCTTCTTCATCGTGATGATGATGTTCATGTTCGTCATGGTCGTCATCCTCGTCGTGTATGCCTTCAACCTCACGCACCCATGCAGCCGATGTGGCGGTCTTTTCAAAGTTGAAAAGTTTTGTGTTTAGAATCTTGTCAAGGTCTATTTTGCCATAGTCGCATTCGATGATTTCGGCTTTTGGTTGCAGAGCCCTTATGATTTCCTTCAGACGGCCGCGTTCTTTTTCTGTCACATCCGATGCTTTGTTAAGTAGAATCATGTTGCAGAACTCTATCTGTTGTATGACAAGGTTCTCAAGGTCGTCGTCAGAGATGTATTCCTTTGTAAGGTCTTCACCACCTCCGAAGTCGCTTTGCATGCGCAAGGCATCAACCACTGTGACAATGCAGTCAAGACTTGGTGTGCCGTAACGTGTGTATTTGTCCTCAAGGTTGGGGATGGAACAGATTGTCTGAGCGATGGGAGCAGGCTCGCATATTCCGCTGGCCTCGATGACGATGTAGTCGAACTTCTGCTGTTTCACTAAGTCTGTCAGCTGTTCCACCAAATCCATTTTCAGTGTGCAGCAGATGCAGCCGTTCTGAAGTGCGACAAGGCTGTCGTCCTTTTGGCCAACAACACCGCCTTGCTCTATAAGGTCAGCGTCAATATTAACTTCTCCGATGTCGTTTACGATAACGGCAAATTTGATTCCTCGCTTGTTTGTGAGAATGCTGTTTACAAGAGTGGTCTTGCCACTGCCTAGATAGCCTGTCAATAGTAATACAGGTATATCACGAGTTGTCATTGCTTTTGTTTTTAATTTAAATCTTTATGTTGTTACTATAACGAATCACTATGAATTAACAGCACTGGTAATTGCTTCCTCGGGGACTTTGTCTTCGTCAGATTCAACATCGGCTGATTGTTTTTTTTTGAAGGTTAACAAAAACAGAGTAGACCCCATCAATAGCCTTGATGTCTTTTTTAACGACAGAAACGCTGCCCATGCATTTCATACCCGTAACTTTAAATGCTTTTTTTTTATGAAAATTTCAAATTTTCGCAAAGTTAATCATAATTGTTATATGCTGTTTCGTTTTTTTTTTTTTTGCCTAAAATGTTTTTTTTCATTTTCTGTCTTTATGCTTGTATTTGCTTTTTTATTGTAGCCTGTTCCATTCCAGCTCCTTTCTGTCAATAATCATCTCGATTATGTCCATGTCGCAATAGCGTTAAATACCATTCGTTTTGTTGTCATTTCCAATCAAGAACGCCTTTTTTTTTTGTTTAGAATGGTTATAATTATGCTATTCGTCTGTTTTCAAAAAAATGTTGTTGATAAACAATAATATATACTTATTAATTAGAATGTGTAAAAAAAGCACAAAAAACGAATGAAATGTTGTGAATGTATTAATAATGCGCTATATTTGCAGCGCATTTGTAGAAATGCGAAAAATTGTTGTATAATTTAGAAAGTAATCATAAAAAAAACTCTTAGAAAGGAGACAAAAAGATGGCAAAAGTTAAGTCATTAGCAGAGCTGAAGGCAATGAAAGAGAAACTTCAGTCAAACCTCGACCTTCGCGAGAAGAGCAACAATCCCGACTCTTTAGTGCAGATTAAGGTCGCAATGGCCACCTGCGGTATAGCTGCCGGTGCGAAACAAGTTATGGAACACATGATGGAGAAGGCAGATGAGCTGAAACTCAGCATAGTCTTCACCCAAACTGGTTGCATGGGATACTGCCACGCAGAGCCAACCATCGAGGTTAAATGCCCAGGAAAGGATCCGGTAGTGTTTGGTCATGTTGACAACAACAAGGCAGACGAAATCCTTACCAAGTATGTCATAAACAACGAAATGGTGGACGGCGTTATCCCTGTTAATTATGAAACAATAGGTTAATCTTAATTTGGAGGAATTTATATGACAAAAATCAAGATGCACGTGCTTTGCTGCGGTGGTACTGGCTGCCAAGCATCGGCAAGTGCTCAAATCATCAAGAACTTCGAGGACATTTTGGCTGAGAAGGGCTTGCAGAATGAGGTTCAGGTAGTCAGAACAGGTTGCTTCGGCTTTTGCGAGAAGGGGCCTATCGTGAAAATCATGCCTGACAACACTTTCTACACACAGGTTAAACCTGAAGATGTCCGTAAAATTGTTGATGAGCATATCGTCAAAGGTCGTAAGGTCAATGACCTTCTTTATGTTGATCCAGAAAACAAGGAACATGTTTCTGACTCAAAGCACATGGGCTTCTATCGTAAACAGCTCCGTATTGCTTTGCGCAACTGCGGTTTCATCAATCCTGAAAACATAGATGAATGCATTTCGCGTGGCGGTTATGAAGGCTTAGGAAAGTGCCTTGCAGAAATGACTCCACAACAAGTTGTGGACGAAGTCACCAAATCGGGTCTTCGCGGCCGTGGTGGTGCAGGTTTCCCCACTGGTGTGAAATGGGGCCTTTGCGCAAAGAACAAATGCGATGATATGTATGTCATCTGCAATGCCGACGAAGGCGATCCAGGCGCATTCATGGACCGTTCCATAATGGAAGGTGACCCGCATAGCATTATCGAGGCTATGGCCATCTGCGGCTATGCAATCGGTGCTTCACATGGCTTGGTTTACATCCGTGCCGAATATCCTCTTGCTATCCACCGCCTCCAAGTTGCTATAGCTCAAGCCCGCCAATACGGTCTCCTTGGCAATGACATACTTGGCTCAGGCTTCAATTTTGATATAGAACTCCGCTACGGTGCCGGTGCATTTGTTTGCGGTGAGGAAACTGCCCTTATCCACTCGATGGAAGGCAAACGTGGTGAGCCTACTCTGAAACCTCCGTTCCCTGCTGTGAGCGGTTATATGGGCCAGCCTTCAAATGTGAACAATGTTGAGACTTTCGCCAATGTGCCGATTATTATCACCAAAGGCGCAGATTGGTTTGCTTCAATAGGTTCGGAGAAATCGAAAGGCACCAAAGTGTTCGCTCTTGCAGGACAAATAAACAACGTAGGGCTTATTGAGGTTCCTATGGGAACAACCCTGCGTGACATTATATATGAAATAGGTGGTGGTATCAAAAACGGCCGTCAGTTCAAGGCTGTTCAAACAGGTGGTCCTTCAGGTGGCTGCTTGACATCCAAGCACCTTGACACACAAATCGACTATGACAGCCTCGTAGCGGCTGGCTCAATGATGGGCTCTGGCGGTATGGTCGTCATGGACGAGACCTCCTGCATGGTTGCTATAGCCAAGTTCTATCTCGAATTCACGTGCGAAGAGAGCTGCGGCAAGTGCTCACCCTGCCGTGTCGGCAACAAACGTATGCTTGAAATACTGAACAAGATAACAGAAGGAAACGGAACAATGGACGACCTCCAAGAGCTCCGCAACCTTGCCGCTGTGATTAAAGACACCGCACTCTGCGGTCTTGGCCAAACATCACCCAACCCGGTTCTCTCCACATTGGACAACTTCTGGGATGAGTATGTTGAGCACGTTGTTGACAAGAAATGCCGTGCGGGCGTTTGCAAGAAACTTATGAGTTACGTCATTGATAAAGATAAGTGCATCGGTTGCGGCAAGTGCGCAAAGAACTGCCCCGCCGAGGCTATCTCGAAGACTGATTATATCGCTCAAGGCCACAAACTGCCTTCAATGGTTATCGATACCAAGAAGTGCATCAAATGCGGTGCTTGCATAAGCGGATGTAAGTTTGGTGCCATTTCTGTTAACTAAAAATAGAGGAGGAGAAATAATATGATTAATGTAACAATAGATAACAAACAGATTCAGGTTCCAGAGGGCACAACAATCCTTAAAGCTGCCCGTATGGCTGGTATCCATATTCCTACCCTTTGCTATTTTGAATTGGCAGGAATGAAATTTGAAAACAAACCCGGTGGTTGCCGTGTTTGCGTTGTTGAGGTGGTTAAAGACTTCAACGGACGCCCACGTCGTAACCTCGCCCCAGCATGTGCTACCGACTGTGTTGAGGGAATGGAAGTGCTGACACACAGCCCACGCGTTATCAATGCCCGTAAGACCGTCGTCGAACTGATCCTTAGCGATCACCCGAATGATTGCCTGCAATGCGAAAAGAGTGGCGACTGCGAACTCCAAGCTCTGGCTCAGAAGCTCGGCATCCGCGAAATTCCTTTCAAAGGTGCTCAGTCGACCTACCGTAAGGATCAAACCTTGTCTGTCATGCGTGACGTCGACAAGTGTGTCATGTGCCGTCGTTGCGAAACCATGTGCAACACTGTCCAAAGCGTTGGCGCTCTGTCAGCTATCAACCGCGGCTTCAATGCTGTCGTTGCTCCTGCTTTCGAGATGAACCTCGCCGAATCAAGCTGCGTCAACTGTGGCCAGTGTGTCCAGGTTTGCCCCGTCGGTGCCTTGACTTTGGTTGACAACATCTCTGATGTGATGAAAGCTATCAACGATCCTACCAAGACTGTCGTCGTTCAAACAGCTCCAGCAGTCCGCGTCGCACTTGGTGAGGAATTCGGAATGGAACCTGGCACTATCGTTACCGGCAAGATGGCCGCTGCTCTCCGTCAACTCGGCTTCGACTATGTGTTCGATACCGACTGGAGTGCCGACCTCACCATCATGGAAGAAGGTACCGAACTCCTCGGCCGCGTGAAGAAGTTCTTGAACGGTGAAAA
>JAZLGA010000036.1:0-37300 GCA_045616045.1 Bacteroidales bacterium
TATCACCCGTTTTTACGGTTTCACAGCACAAAAATAGGTGAAATTATTGAGAAATGCAAGTCGTTGCTAAGTTATTTATTAACAACGGCTTGTCATTTCTCAACAACCAAAAATCAAGAATAATCTGCGGAATTAAGGTAACCATAATATTAAAATTTAAGATTCATAACTATACCTGTACATTCTGAGGAGACTGTAGGTGCGAAAGTCAGAGTCGTTTTGTTGTTAACCTTAATATAAGGTCTGCCTTTTGCCACCACTCCATCGATAATATTCCATATATACAATGCCGCTGCCCCGCCAATGAGAACATTGCGTGTGATAGCGCAGGCGTTTGCATTTCGGGTGTAACTCTCTTTTTGCGAAACATTGTGTGTCTGTGCTACTTTTTGTGAGTAATTTCTCCTCATAAACTCGGTTGTTATTATACCGCCTACAAGCACGGCCTCTCCAGCAATAAATGCAACTCCTTTTCCATAACAGCCTTTGTAAATCTGTTCCATGCCTGGCACAAACACTCTGGCTGAAAAGGGATACCTGTCGGTTGATGAGACACTTTCGGGAACGATATTTGGAAATTTCTGAGTCTGATAAAGAAAATAGCCAGTCCCGTCATTGTCAAAATATTCGGCTACGGGTTTGGCTTTCATCCAAATCTCGTCTTTTACGCCAACAGTAGAGTGTCGGCGACTCTCTATTTCTGTCTGGGCCATTTGTCGCATTTTGGTCAAATTCTGTTCTCCCTTAATAACAACGACCTCCAAATACGACTTCTCTAAATCTTTATGATACCCCTCTGATGCCCAATTGGGTTTCATTTTGCTTGCCTGTGCTATGCCCGACAAAGGGGAGAACGACAGTGTGCACAAAAAGCACACTGTCGCCAAAAATACTAATGTTCTGTCTTTCATTGTTGCTTACTCCTTTATTTCAAAAACCTTGAAAGCAGACTCTCTGAAAGCACTTTCATTCTTGAGCAATTGTTCTTTTTCGTTGGTAGGGATGTTGTTGTTGTTTTCCAATCCGTCAACGAGTTTATCAACGAGGTCAACCTTGCGTACCAAAATGCCTAGATATATGTTTTGGTAACCAGCATCGTCAACTGGGCCGAATTCGCGGCAGTCTTCTTCTGTGTCGTTCAAGTATTGGTCTATTATTTGTTCACCAGCGCTTTCAATATGCGAAGCTTCTGAACTCTTTTCGTTTATGTCCATCTGGTCGAAATAGTCGCGGACAACAGCTTTATACTTGCCGCCTATTTTTGACTTGACCTGCTGGCGGAGGCTGTTCAGCTGCTTATTTATTACTAAGGTGTAATCTCTTTCAGCGTCACCACCGGCCTTTACCCTTGTGAAGCCACTGGCTGCGTAATACTCGTTGTCATCGTAACGCTGGCAAGGTTGCAGTGTGGTGCTTTCCATGAGCTCCTTGTTGCTTTCACGATCACGCATTCTGTTGTTGCGACCGTCTCTATTGTTTTGGGCAAATACCACATGTGCCAACGCCATACAAATGATAATAACTGCTAATTTTTTCATCTTTATATTTTATGTATTCTGTAAGAATTTATTTGTTTTCTTTTTGGAAATCGTCATAAGACTCCTGCTGGTCTTTTTCAAAGACTTTCCAAGCATCTTCTCTGAACTTCTGTTCATTGAAACGCAAACGGAGTTGTTGCTCTTGCGAAAGGCCGTTTGACAATGCGTCCACCAATGCTTTTTTGCTAACTTTGATACCAATGTACATGATAATCTTGCCCTCAGCGTCAGGGCGTGTTACTTCACGACAATACTCTTCCACGTCATTCATAAGAAAATTATTAATAATTCGCTCACCTGCACTTTCAATATGGGAGGCTTCATCACTATTTTCATTGATGTCCATTTGGTCAAAATAGTCTCTTGTCACTTGCTTCAAAGAAGACTTTATCTTCTGTTGCATTTGTTGGTTGGCGGCTCGTAATGTGGCTGTAACCAAAGTGTTCTGTTGGTTGAAACCTCTACGGCGTGAAGCACTGGCATAATAGTAATCCTCATCATCAGCATGCCAACATGGCACCTGGTAAGTATTGTAAGACTCTTCTTGTTGTCTTTGCTTTTCCGCTTTTGCGGCAGCAGCCTCCTGTTTTTTTTGTGCATTGCGAATACTGTCCATCTTCATTTCATGTAGCAATTGATCCTCTTCCGCCTTGCGTTTCTGTTCAGCTTCCCACGCAGCTTTTTGAGCAGCTTTTTTTTCTTTACGAGATTGACCCATAGCTGGATTGCACATCATGATGGCTATTGCAGTCATAAATAATACTACTAACTTTTTCATTGCTTTAGTTTATTTAGTTTCTAATTTAATTATCCATTGAGCAAAATTACACACAATCCGTTCCAAATCAGGTTTTTCACTGTCATTATTATAGACGATTTTAGTCATTATCACAGACGGTTTTGCCATTCAGAGTTTGCAGTAAATCGGCCAACAGTTTCGCTTTGTCATCATCTAAGGTGTTGAGGCTGATGTGAAATTCCCTGGGACACAGTGTTGACTTCATTCCGCCAATTACCTGAATATCATCGAAAAAATTATGTTCCAAGGCCTTGCATATTTCCATAAGCTTCTCGACATCGATGCTAGGCCGTTCGAAGATGAAATAAACGTTTGAGCGAGTGGTGTTTATGCGGCGCGCCAGCTCAGACACACTCATTCCGCTCTTGTCAAAGACGGCTTTAATCATTTGTCCGATATGAAGATTATGTTTTTTGGCCATGATTACAGTGGTGGCAAGACATAAAAAAAAGCGTGGAATCTATTTCTTGCTTGAGTCCAAGGGTTTCCACGCCCTCCATAATCAACAAGATATTCCACGCCGTAGCAATACGGCATTTTAGATAACTCTCCTTGATTATGGTTAGCCCTTTAAGGGCTTTGTGGAAATTTAGGACCCAAGGTCAGTTACAAACGCTATTGGTTATATGTCAGTTAATTGTGATTATTCTTTTGGTTGTTCAATGTTTTGGGTTAATATTAATTTACTCATACATTTGTTGAATCCAAATAAAGCGTATCAGGGTAGAGGTTGACTCGATTTGGACATCGTAACTTTGTCATCATCTTCTCAAAGTCTTCTTACGAATGGGCTATATGTATCGTAAAAGGACTGCTCTCTACTGCTTCAAACTCCTTGATAAACATTCAACACCTTTGCCTATCAACACGGGAAATGTCTGATTTCTAATTTGCCCAACTTTCGGCATTCAAGTCAGTCTGAACCACTGTTCATCCCGCTAACCAAGCCCTCGCATTGCCTTCCAACCGAGGATAAGCAATGCCGAAGCCCACGCTGCCATATATACTGATGTAAACATATATATATGCAAACACATGAACATCGAACCTTGCCTTACCGTGCGGTTGGATTTGAATTGCGAAGTTCAGTTAGCCGCAGATAAAACGTCAGTTCAACGTCTTTTTCATCATGTCACGCCCCCACCCTCTGCCCCACCAAGGGCTTCGGACATTTGGCAAGTGCAAAGATATACATATTTTTTGAATTTGAGTTCTTTCAGTTTTTTTTGCTACAAAAAAAAATGTTGGAAAAACACATTTGTTTACTATCAACAAAAGGGATCTGCGTCTTTCACGGCTAACGGAATGAAAGATTTGCAAGCAATGGAAAAAAAGACTATCTTTGCGACCTTTATTCAATGGACTATGAGCGACATTCTTGACATCTTTATCGACACTTTGGGCGACGGCATTTGCATTACTGGGATGGTCATCATTCTGATGATGATAATTGAGTTTATAAATCGTGGCACACAAGGCCGTGCTTTCAACAAATTAGGCAAGAGCCGAACAGGACAAATTCTGCTTGGTGCAGGCATGGGCATTATTCCCGGTTGTTTTGGAGGATTTGCCATTGTGTCGATGTATTCGCACGGCGTAATCAGTTTTGGTGCCTTAGTGGCCATGATGATAGCCTCTTCAGGCGACGAGGCTTTTTTCATGTTGGCCATGATACCACGACAAGCTCTCGTTCTGACAGCCATTGTCTTTGTAATAGCAATAATAACAGGCGTCGCAACAGACAGAGTCTTCAAGACCAAGATTGCCGGCAGCAGTGCCTGCGGGGGTTCGTTTGAGTTGCACGAAGAGGACATGCACCAGCACACACACAAACATAACAACGAAGGACACAATGTTGCAAGAATAGCAACTATAGCCATAATGTTGCTGTTAACGGCTTTCTTTGCCTACACTTTCATAACCAACACTGGTGGTCACAGTGGCCACGAAAGTCATGGTGAAGGCCTTAACCTCTCTTTCATCGAAGAACGATGGCTTAAGTTCATGTTTGCCATAGCAGGAGCCGCAATAGCAATTGTCACATTTTTCCTGCCAAGCCATGTGGTCGAAGAACACCTTTGGAACCATGTGATATGCAAACACATGCTATCAGTATTTCTATGGACAGTTGGAACCATTTTTGTAATACAAATAGGCCTCCACTATTTCGACATTGACGAATGGACAAGCGAGAACACCATCTGGATGATTGTTCTTGCGGCTCTTATAGGACTCATTCCCGAGTCGGGGCCGCACCTTATATTTGTCACGCTATTTGCCAGCGGCAGTGTTCCTTTCTCCGTTTTCCTTACAAGTTGCATTTCACAGGACGGTCATGCGGGGCTTCCTCTCCTTGCCGACGACAAGCGAGGATTCTTGCGTGCCAAACTCATAAATGCTTCAATAGCATTTGTAGCAGGGATGGTCTGTCACGTCATTGGCTTCTAAAGGGTACAAGCCCTACAATCAAGTTATTAAAGGGGACTTCTAAAAATCAAGTCAGTCAGGTCTTCTAAAGCGGTCGCCGGTCTGCTCAATAACGGCTTTTTTCCACGAATCAGGATAGCCAGGCTGCTGCGGACGGGCGGGATAGCCGTAGCCGTTGCGTTTGAACACGCCATTCTCCTCCTGTTTTATGTTGCTATCCAAATACTTGACCAGCAAATAGTTGTCCAACTCCTTCCATCGTGCAACAGTGTTATGTCCGGCTTGGCTTGAAAAATCCGTAAGGTAATCCACCACCTTTTTAGTACTTTGTCCATATAGGTTCAATGCCACCTCGTCAGCCTTTTTCACCTGTTCCTGATAGTCGTTCTCAAGTTCGTTCTGCACACGCTGAATGTCGCCGATGACCCTGTTATAGAAGAGGTACTTGAAATGGGCCAGGCGGTTGAAGACCCAAAACGCTGCATTGTCGCTGTAGGTGAGGATGTCGCCATTGCCTGAGCGATACTCTATCGGCACCTCGCTAATAGAGCAATAGAAAGGTGAATAGACCGTCGAGTTAGTTTCGTCAACGCCAAACCATATTATGCCACCTATCATGTTTGGCAGCCAATTGCGGCTCTGTGCGATGAAAGAGAACCCCGTCTGTACCGTCTCGATGCTGCGTTCGTTAAAGAAAGGTTTTCCATCGTATTCCCAATATAATGGATTGCAACGGAATGGTGAGCCAAAGTGGCCTGCGCCAACATCTTGAGTCTTGTCAAGTTCTGTTCCTTGGAAATGGTCGCGTTGGAAGCCCATCATGTCGCTGAGGCTTATTTTGCGGTTTGGTTTGACATACAAAGGCATACGGTGAGTCAAGTCCTTACCGGTGACATAATCCCAGTATTCGTCCATGCCGTCGCAGACCTTGTTGAACATGGTCCATACGCGGAAGTCACATATACGTGCCGCACTAAAATCAACGGGTGCGTATGCTGCACTGAAATCAAATTCGCTGTCCTTGCCGCTGAAAAAGCCTTTTCGACGGGCGAAGTCAATGACATCGTGTTTATAGATCACCTCGACCTGCTCGTTGTAAAGTTTTTTCCAGTCCAAGTCGGTGATGGATGATTTGCCGTTACGCAGGGTGAAGGATGTGATGCGTGCTGCGTTGGCATGACCGCTCACATAGCCGTCGGGTATGCGGATGGCGACCCACACGGCGCCGCGGTCGGCATTGATGGTGTCGCCAGTTTTTGTCATCATGGGTGTGTAGCCCTTAGGCATTATCTCCATATACCACACTTCGTTGGCATCGCTGATGCTAAACGATTCACCGTCGCTGCCGTAGCCGTATTCATCCACGAGGTCGGCCATGACTTTTATGGCTTCGCGGGCCGAGGCACTACGTTCCAAGGCAATGAACATAAGGCTGCCGTAATCGACGATGCCCGATGGGTCGATGAGTTCCTGACGGCCTCCGAAAGTGGTCTCGCCAAGAGCGACTTGTTTCTCGTTGATATAGCCCACCACTTGATAAGTGTGAGGTGGTTGTGGCACACAGCCACGAGGTGCATTGGTGCCACGGTCGTAACAGACCCTCATGCTTCCTGCTGGCCAATCGGCGGCTGGGGTATAATACAACTCACCATAGCGGATATGCGAATCGGCACAATAGCTTATCATGTTGGAGCCATCGACAGTGGCGCCTTTGGTTATAAGGAAGTTGGTGCAGGCCAAAGCGTTGCCGCAAACGGCAACCAAAACTGCAAGTGTGAGATTTTTGACTATTTTCATAACAATTTTTCTTAATCCATCATAAAATACCTAATCTGTTTCATGACAGTGCCTTCAGGTACTGTCTCGCCTTCGGAGAGAGGCAAAAGGATAGCCTTGTAGGCCATATCGGTTTGTTTAACCAACTTCTCGCAAACGGTCTTGCCGTCAGCCTTGGCAATGAGCCATCCACTCGCACATGAGCTTTGGTTGTCGCGAGGTCCCACAATGAATTTGCTTTCGGCATCGTCAGCCAACTCAAGTCGGGCTATCTTTGATTTTCTCATCTTCAAAAGAGAAAGACAGTTGCACGCCAGACATGTTATCTGCTTGTCCTTAGGCTCCATATCAAGACGGGCATCAAGAGAAAAACGAGTATAGTCACGTCCTCCCTCACCCAGTTTTGTCCAACTGTCGTTTGTTATACGACACACATTGTCGCCCACCTGAAGTTCCAGTATCTGTGGCGTCAGTGTGACAACATTCACCGTCGGCAGCGTCCCCGAAGGGTCTGTATAACGTATCGGCTTGCCCACCTCAAGTTCATCTCGATCATAAAAATCATCATATATACTATCACTAGTTATATAGTCTGAATTATCGGCATCCGACGACATCATAAGTACAAGGTTGACCCAATTCATAATTGTCAAATATGAAATACAAAAATAATAAAAAAAGCATAAAAGTCTATATGAATTTGGCTTAATGTTCTTTTTCCTGTAAAGAAAAATGGCATTTATAAGCGGCTGGCTGGGTGATGGTCATGCACAAAAACTTGTTTTAGTCTTCATCTGCAACCTTATATGCCTTCCTCTATCAGCAGGGCTACCCTATACTTTGGCGCATCATGGCATATCACGTCGGTGCTGGCAAGCACACTGATTTCATTCTCAAGCGTAAGCGTAGTACACAACAGCCTATTGAGTCCCAGAACACAATGGTTTCACACACCAACACGACGAACACCGTTGTTCATCATAAAGTCGCAGACCTCGTTGGCATGACGGCCTTTAGTTATGATATGATGGTTGCCTATAGGTCGATTCAAGAGATAAGGCTTCAGGTTTGTCTTCAATGATATTTGAGTGCGACAAAAATGCTCGCTATAAGGTGCGTTGCATGTCTCAGCCTCGGCAACGAAAAACGATTCCAAGTGCTTGCCACCCCATTTCATGACGGTATAGACATCAGTCAACAATTCACCCTGCAAGGCCACTCCCAACGACGATTCGAAATGTGAACGCAACACCACCTCACTACACATGGAAAAAGGTATGGTGCAATGGGCAAACGACGATGTGGAGTCGGTAAGAAGCGACGGATTGGCCATGAAAGAGTTCCCTCCAAACAATCTTTTGGCAAGCAACATGGTCATAAGGCTCTGCATATCGCCTTCGCAACCCGAGACAATGCCATCGTCGTTAAGCAACGACAAGGCTAGACAACTAGTGGTCTTGTCCGACTTAACCACATCGAAGCATCGTATTGTCAGAGCATTGATATTGTCGTCAGTGCATATTTTCTTGATTGCCAGATACACTTTGGCAGCTTCAACCATATCAGCACACGAAGGTTCCTTATTGACTTTCGAGCGGCTTACCACATCGCGGGCCAATGCCACAGCCTCTTTGGGCAGGACTCTTGCCAACTCAGCCGAGAGACGTTCCAGAGGCACGTCAATGGTCTCGACCCCATACCTTTCACGAAGATATGACGTATCCACATCACTTGCTATGAGCCAGTCGGATGGCTTACCGAAACGCGCTATCCTTGTCTTTGCCAAAGGATTAGGCAGAGACTTCAGGGCAGCGGCAATCACCTCGTTCGAGCCGTGGATTATGCTTCCTTGATGCCCGTTGTAGCGAAGATACGACAATATCTCCAATGCTGCCGCCAACGAGTTGTTCCGACCATCGGCGACAATTCTGACATCATTCCCCAAGACGGGCATGATGCGGGTGAAGAGGTTCTCCACGCCTCCCGTAGCCGTCATGACGACATCAGGCGTTGACATGTCAAACATATCCAATGCGCCATCCTCATCACCCAGAACAGTTATCTCGGCACCGCAGTCAGTCCTAAGCAGATTAAGCAACGGAGCATACTCTCTCTCAACAAACTCGTCGGTCTGGAAGGAAGAACGCAAAACTAATATTTTCATTTTCTTGGGTTTTGTCATGCGAAGATAAGTATTTTTGACTAATATGCTCAGATTTTTATTATAGAAAATCTTTTTTCAAGTCAATGGTAAAGGCTTCTGACATGTCGTTGTGAACATTGAAGAGTACAGTGCGCTGATTGGCATTATATACAGCGGAGTAAATAGTCAGTTTGCCTAGATACTCGATGGCGCAGGTGCCATCCTGCAGGCATTTGAGTGCCTGGAATTCGGTCATGACTGGTTTGTAAGAATTCATCATTCGTCCAACGCGGGATTTAGAGATGAAAACATATTGCCATTTGTCCTGCAAGTATGTTTTTATTGCTTCCGGGTTGCAATAATAATTTTCCATGCTGAAGTATTCAAATGGGATTACATGAGAAGTGTTTCCCAATATCTTCCTGCGGCCATCTGCCCGCAAGACATAGAGACTGTCGTTCCAATACTCGAAGACGGCATAGTCGCCGGTGGTGTCGGCCACGAGCATGTGTCCGTTCATTATGTAGTTAAGGTGGGTGAAGTCGAAATCATTACGCAGCATGTTTTCAGCATCTTGCACCGTGGCGCAGCGTGTAAGCAGCATATAGTACAAAGACGGATATGTCAGCTGGGGCAGCGAATAGTCACCATTCTTGTTTTCCACGGTGATTTGCGGTTGCGTAGTCGTTGTGTCAATATTGCCTGGTTTCTGTAGTGGTGGCAGCTGCAGCATGCAGTAGCACAGACCTTGGTCATTCATTCCGCCCAGGTTGGAGATATGCTGGGTAAGAAGGTAGGAAAGGTCAGTCACCCCGTCCATCAAGCACCCTTCTTTCAGATATTCCGGAGCCACTCTGAATCCGTTGTAAATAGTGCTCGATAAAGACACGAAACCATATTTGTCCGGTTTGGGGCGTTGATAAAATGCTATGACACTTACCCCTGCGCCATCCATATTGTGGCAGAAGAGGGTTTCATTCTTCTCATTCTTGCATACGAATGCGGAACAAACCAAATGGTTGTCCATCGGAATCGGGTCGCGATGTTCATGATACAGCAAGTCCAGATAATCGGTGTAGAACCTCTTCTCACCTTCCAAGGCGGCATCAGACTCATACCGTTCGTTACGTGTCTTGCAGAGTAGTTCCATGGGGAAATCCACTAAATAGACCATGTAGAACAAACGTTTCTTGGACACGTGGGTGAGAGACTCCAAGGTCTCTTTTGAATTTGCCAACTTGTAGTTGTTGGGGTTAATCGGGTTAGGCGACTTTTCAGTATAAGCACGAATTGGCGTGATGACAATCCCTTCAATCTCATTAAAGATGGGTTCTATAAATTAATTTCCAGTGATTTTGAGTCGGTTTTCGAGCAGATTGCTGCGCAGAAAGAGGGCGCATAGCGGGCTATGCAACCGATTGATAAACAGCAAGATGCCAAAAAGCGGACAAAAGCGAGGAAAAGAAATTTTAAATTTGTCATATCATTTGTATTTTATTTCGTTGAATTTATAGAACCCACCTAAAGTCATTTGACTTTTTACAGTTTGTCAATGCGATGGCAAAGATGCTGATAACCAAACATGATTTTTGGGGTTCTACTTGTTTCATTTCGCTGCCTGAGTCTGCTTAACCCATTCAGGCCTTGGTGGCACGAGGTTTTCTCGTCTAAAATCGAATTGCAAAGATACGAAAATTTCAACACGAACTGCGTTTTTTATATAGATTCAAGTAAACACTTGCAAACTATTTGTCTTTCAACATTTTTGGGGCAAGCCTTCCCACTTGTCGATAAGAATGTTCACAAAACAATCATCTGTTCAGAGCCTCGGTTCCGCCCACAATGTCTATCAGTTCGTTGGTTATAACCTCCTGACGTGCCTTGTTGTACTGCACCCTAAGGTCTTGAAGCAAAGTTACGGCATTGTCGGACGCGATGTGCATGGCCGTGGTGCGTGCTCCGTGTTCGGCACAGAGGGAGTCAAGCATGGTGGCATACATGGTTGTACGCAACACCTTTGGCACCAGGCTGTTGACAAAAGTCTCCTTGTCGGGTTCAACAATATAGATTGAATTTCTGTTTCCTTTTTCAGTCTTGCTTGCAGGCTGTACCGGCAAGAAGATGGTACGCACCGGTTCCTGTACGCCTGTGCTTTTGAAGTGGTTATAGACAAATTCGACCTTGTCAACCTTGTTTTTCAAGAAAGACTCGACAAACATGTCACTAAGTCGGCAAGCATCCTTGTATGTAGGTTTCTCGTTCAACTCGCCGAAGTCCTCTTCTACGGCTAAGCCACGGTGGCTGACATAATCTGCAATCTTTTTCCCTGCCACATAAACGATCACATTGTCTGCGCCAACAAGGTTAGCATATTCGTCATAGGCGGCATTGAAGAGTTTGATGATGTTTGTGTTGAACACGCCGCACAGGCCGCTACTCGACGAAAAGGCCACAATAGCCACACGTGTCGGCTTGCGTTGTTCGGCGAGAGGGAAGTCAGCAGATTCGCCAAGCGAAGCCACATAGTTTGACAGTGCTCCTGACAGTTTGACCTTGAAAGGGACGAACCGATTCACCATACCCTCGACCTTTTTTAGTTTTGCAGCCGAGACCATCTTCATTGCGCTCGTTATCTTCTGTGTCGAAGTTACCGAAGCAATCCTGGCCCTAATTTCTTTTAATGATGCCATCACTTATAGTTTTCTGAAAGGTTTACTGCTTCCCAGCGCATCAGTTCTTTCATGTCATCGTCAATAATGCCTTCGTGCAGTTGTTTGAGAAGGTCCTTGTGTTTCATTTCCAATATGTCGAGATAGTGTTTTTCGAACTCTTCCACCCTACTGACAGGCACTTTGGAGAGGAGTCCGTTTGTTCCGCAGAAAATGATGGCTATCTGTTTTTCGACACTCATGGGAGAATATTGTTTTTGTTTCAACAGTTCAACATTTTTCACACCCTTGTCGAGTATGGCCATTGTAGCGGCATCGAGTTCGGCCCCAAATTTCGAGAAAGCCTCCATTTCGCGGAATTGAGCCTGGTCGAGTTTAAGTGTGCCAGCCACTTTCTTCATCGACTTTATCTGAGCGTTGCCGCCCACGCGCGACACGGAGATACCCACGTTGATGGCTGGACGGATACCGGCATTAAACAAGTTTGTCTCAAGGAATATCTGTCCATCGGTGATTGATATCACATTGGTTGGGATATAAGCCGAGACGTCGCCAGCTTGAGTCTCGATGATAGGAAGAGCCGTGATTGACCCGCCGCCTTTCACTATGTCTCTTATCGACTCTGGGAGGTCGTTCATCTGCCTTGCCACGTTGTCGTTCTTGATGATTTTTGCGGCACGTTCGAGAAGACGTGAATGGAGATAGAAAATATCTCCAGGGTAAGCCTCACGTCCTGGGGGGCGGCGCAATATTAGCGACACCTCTCGATAGGCCACAGCCTGCTTCGACAAGTCGTCGTATATTATAAGCGCATGACGACCGGTGTCGCGGAAATACTCAGCTATGGCAACACCTGTATAAGGAGCGTAAAACTGCATTGCCGCCGGATCGGATGCCGTTGCCGAGACAACAATGGTATAGTCCATGGCGCCATGCTCCTCAAGAGTCTTAACGGTGTTGGCTATAGTGGAGCCTTTTTGTCCTATGCCCACATAGATACAATATATAGGATCGCCGTTAAGGTAATTCTGTTTTTGGTTTATGATGGTGTCAATGGCTATTGCTGTCTTACCAGTTTGTCGATCGCCTATGATAAGTTCACGTTGGCCACGTCCAATAGGTATCATGGCGTCAATGGCCTTGATGCCTGTTTGGAGAGGTTCGTTAACAGGTTGACGGAAGATAACGCCAGGAGCCTTGCGTTCGAGAGGCATATCGTATGTTTTGCCAGTGATAGGGCCTTTGGCATCGATAGGGAGTCCAAGACCATTGAGCACACGGCCGAGCATTCCCTCTCCAGCCATTACCGATGCTATGCGTCTGGTACGGCGCACCATGTCGCCTTCCTTGATGCCTTCGGTAGGCCCCAGCAACACGACACCGACATTGTCTTCCTCGATGTTAAGCACCACTCCCATGATACCGTTGTCAAACTCGACGAGCTCATTCGACTGAACTTTTTCGAGGCCATAGACGTGTGCCACGCCATCACTAACCTGAAGCACCTTGCCTATCTCTTCAAACTGGGCCGAGTTGTTCAGCTTCTTCAACTGCATCTGCAGGATGCCCGATATCTCGCTTGCTTTTATATCTGCCATATTGATTATTTTTATCTTAATAGTGATTGTTTCATTTTTTTCAGTTGTTGGGCAACGCTTGTGTCATAACGACGGTCTCCCACGTCAAGCACAAAGCCTCCTATTATGCCAGGGTCAATTTTCACAATAAGTTCCACATTGGCCTTGAAATCATTCTGAATGTGTGCCTTTATGTCGTCCAATGTAGCTTGTGACAAGGGTTCTGCTGTGGCAAGCCGTGCTTGAATGACATTATGTTCCTCTCTATAAAGTTCCGCAAATTTCATGGCGATGAGATACATCTTGTCCTCGCGGTGTTTGTCCACAACCAATGAGACAAAGTCTTTGAGGAAAGGGGTTATCCTTTCTCCAAATGCCGTTTCCAAGAGGCTTTTTCTGTCTTTTGGCCCTATAATTGGGTTTCTGAAGACGGCATTCATCTCAGCCATGTTTTGCTCAAAACACTCGGCAAAGCCTATTAGTTGCACATAGACGTCGTTCTCGCTACCAATTTCCTTTGCGGTATTATAGAGAGCCCGTGCGTAACGAACCGATATTTTTCCGTCGTTCATTGTTATGCTTCAGCTTGTTTAGAATTGTTTATCAACTGCTCGACATAGTTGTCTTGGGCATATTCCTTGCCCAATTCGCGTTGCAAAATCTTTTCGGCAATGCTGACAGAAAGTGTCAAGACTTCGTCTTTTATCTCAGCCACGGCATCTTGTTGTTCTTTTGCAATCTGCCGGCGGGCCTCTTCAACAATCTTCTCGGCTTCGGCCTTTGCCTGGCGTCTTGTCTCTTCTAGCATCCTGGATTTAAGTTCTTGACTCTCTTTCAGGATACGTATCTGTTCTAAACGAGCATCAGCCTCGATTTTTTTTCGTTCTTGCTCCATACCTTCCAAGGCGTCCCTGGCTTCCTTAGCAGCATTCAGCGACTGTGCTATGAGGTCGTTTCGGGAGGCAACAGAATTCATTATGACCGGCCATGCGAACTTTGCCAAAATAAAAAGCACCACTATGAATGCAACCAGCATCCATATCACAAGACCGCTTTCAGGAAGAAACAGATTCATATCTTACTCCTCTCAGTTTTTTTTGTCAAGTGCCCCGACACGACATGATGTCGGGGACACAGTTGTTTTTATCAAAGCAGTACCGCCATAACGCATACGATCACAGCAAACAAGGTGGCACCTTCGATAAGTGCTGCGGCTATAATCATGCTCGTACGGATGTTGTTGGCGGCTTCAGGCTGACGGGCAATGGCTTCCATAGCCGACGAACCTATCTTTCCAATACCAAAAGCGGCTCCGATGACTGCCAAGCCTGCTCCTATTGTGGCTCCAACTTTACCTAAAGCCAAATCAACTACTGCTTGAAGAATGATTGCTAACATAATTACTGAATTTTAATGTTTTACTTATTTATTTTGTTTCTATTTTCGATTCTTTATTATTCTCTTTTTCCGGTTCTGCCTGTGCCATGCCTATGAACACTGCCGAAAGCATGGTGAACACGTATGCCTGGATGAAAGCCACCAACAGTTCCAGAGCCGTCATGAACACGGTGAGCAGTATAGACAACAACGACACACCAGCACCAATGCCAATGCCATATATGCCCGCGAAAATGAATATCAGCGACATAAGAACCAATATGATGACATGACCCGCAAAAATGTTTGCAAAAAGACGAACCATGAGGGCAAAAGGCTTTGTCAAAGTAGATATGAACTCTATGGCTGGCATCAACGGGACAGGCAGTTTCAATGCCACCGGAACCTCTGGCCAAAAAATATCCTTCCAATAATGTTTTGTTCCAAAAACATTGGTTATGAAATATGTGAAGAGCGCCAACACCATTGTAACGGCAATATTGCCTGTCACATTTGCCCCAAAGGGGAATATTGGTATAAGACCCATAAGATTGTTTATGAAGATGAAGAAAAACGCCGTCAGCAGATATGGGGCAAATTTCTGGTAATTCGGTCCGACCGAAGGCTTTATGACACCGTCAACGAGCATGAAAGTGAGCCATTCCACCAGGCCTTGTCCCTTTGTAGGAACGGCGTATGGTTTTTTCTTGTAACGTCGTGCTGCGGGCAAAAACAGAATCAACATTATTGCACATGAAAGAAATATGGCAAAAACGTTTTTGGTTATTGACATGTCAAACGGCCTCACTTCGTTGCCAATGCTATCAGTCTCTACAATCTTGTCTTCATATTTCGACCCTTTTGGGGCTATATAGAATCCTTTATAAGTTGCACCTTCCTCAAGATAACGCGACGAAAACACAAACCAGCCTCTCTCGCTGCTTCTCACAATGACGGGAAGGCACACGCTGACCGGTTTGTCGCCGACTTTGGTGATATGGAACTCATAAGCATCTGAGGTGTGTCCAAAAATAAACGACTTGGCATCAAATCCTTCTTTTTGGGGTGCTTCGGCATTCGGCTCCCGAGCTTGCAACGGCAGTATCGGCATCAACAACGCCAATGCCATTATGAATATTATGTCAAGAATTCTTTTATTCATTGTCCGCCTTTTGTCTTGTTATTCTGATATTTCACAAAAATCCATGTCTCTGCTGCCAAAGTAAAAAGATAAGACAGGAAAGACACCATTAAAAAAGCAATGTTTTGAGCCTTTGCGGCTGATGCAAGACAGACAAACAGAACTACCACGAGAGAAACAACAATCAGTTTCAGCACCTTATAGGCAGCCAGACACTTCATGTTTTGCATCTTGCCTTTACGCATAAGCATAACATACACAGCACCCAAGGCCATCACCACTATAGGCGGTATCACAAGGCTTCGGTGCCACCATTCCAATGTTGATGGAAACAGCATGATGACAGCCTCGCTTATCAAGCATATTAGCAGAAATATCATAAGATGCCTTGATGTCAAATCTTTCATTCAGCACAGATCGTTACATTGTTATTATGCAGTTCGACGAAACCTCCGGATATTTCAAACACCCGTTTGCCATTGGAGGTCTCAACCACCACCTCGCCGGCGTCTAATACCGACACTATGGGCGCATGATGGTTAAGTATGGTGAAAGTACCTGCTTGGCCAGGCAACACTACCGAAACAGCTTCGCCCGAGAACAGAGTTTCTTTCGGTGTTATTATCTCTATCAACATGGCTCCAACGGTTATTTGGCCGACTTAAGCAGTTCCTCACCTTTTGCTATGGCTTGGTCAATGGTGCCAACAAGGTTAAACGCCGACTCTGGATATTGGTCAACTTCACCATCCATAATCATGTTGAAGCCTTTTATCGTCTCTTCAATAGGCACCATAACACCCTTTAGACCCGTAAATTGCTCAGCGACATTGAAAGGCTGGGACAGGAAACGTTGCACACGACGGGCACGATGAACCACAATCTTGTCCTCTTCGGAAAGTTCTTCCATTCCGAGTATGGCGATGATGTCCTGCAATTCCTTGTTACGCTGCAGAAGTTCAATGACACGCAAGGCTGTGTTATAATGCTTTTCGCCTATTATGTTAGGGTCAAGTATTCTTGAAGTTGAGTCAAGCGGGTCAACAGCGGGATATATTCCCAACTCGGCTATCTTACGGCTAAGCACCGTGGTGGCATCCAGGTGTGAGAATGTTGTTGCAGGAGCGGGGTCGGTAAGGTCGTCGGCTGGCACGTAAATGGCTTGTACCGAGGTGACCGAGCCTGTCTTCGTCGAGGTGATGCGTTCCTGCATTTGTCCCATCTCGGTAGCGAGGGTAGGCTGATAGCCCACTGCCGAAGGCATACGGCCAAGCAATGCCGACACTTCAGAACCAGCTTGGGTGAAACGGAATATGTTGTCGATGAATAGCAAGATGTCTTTCTGTCCTGCAAAAGGGGCATCACGGAACGACTCGGCCACCGTCAATCCTGTCAAAGCCACTGAAACACGCGCTCCGGGAGGCTCGTTCATCTGTCCGAACACGAGTGTTGCTTGAGACTTGGCGAGTTCGTTCTTGTCCACCTTTGAGAGGTCCCAATCGCCCTTCTCCATGCTCTCACGAAAGGCGTCGCCATATTTTATGATGCCCGACCCGATCATCTCGCGGAGCAAGTCGTTGCCCTCACGAGTACGTTCACCAACGCCGGCAAATACAGAATAGCCATTATATCCCTTGGCTATGTTGTTGATAAGCTCCATTATAAGCACGGTCTTTCCAACGCCAGCACCGCCAAAAAGGCCTATCTTGCCTCCTTTTGAATATGGTTCCAAAAGGTCTATAACCTTAATGCCGGTGAAAAGGATCTCTTTTGATGTTGCGAGGTCTTCATACTTGGGTGGCTCACGATGAATGGGCGACTCTTTTGTCCTGTCAAGCTCACCTATACTGTCGATTGCATCACCAGTCACGTTGAGCAGACGGCCTTTTATCTGTCCTCCCACCGGCACCGATATTGGCTTTCCTAATGGTATTGCATCCAACCCCCTCATAAGGCCATCGGTGGAGTCCATGGCTATGGTTCTTACAGAATCCTCGCCAAGATGCTGCTGGCATTCCAGTATAAGCTTACGCCCATCTACACGAGTCACTTCCAAGGCATCATGGATACGGGGCAAGTCAACTTCTCCCCCCTTGAAATACACGTCCACAACAGGACCTATTATTTGGGTTATTTGACCTTTTACAATATCTGTCATCTCCTTTTTTTTATAACGAATTGCAAATTTAAGGACTTTTTAAATAAAAACATATTCAATTTTTCCTTTTTTTTTGCCATACAAACTAAATGTTTGTCATTTTTTCCATCATAAAAAAAAGGCAAGACTACAAACTATAATAAAGATAAACCAAATGGTAATGAAAGAGATGTGTTGAACACAAGTCAGCAATTTTTCTCCTCGCCAGAATGATAGAGGTCGATGGCTGCTATTATGGCCATACAGCTCCATACAGGGACTGCAAGTTTGTCGGTATCAAGGAAGTTGTTAAGGAATCCGTGCGTAAAATAACTAATTATGGCAAGTGTTGTGCCCAACACAAGAATCTTTTGTGACTTGTCTTTGGTTTTCTTGTAAGTATTAAGTCCGCTGTAAACGGCCACCACCACGAGCATCACCATTAACAGCGAGCCCATCACCCCCATCTCTGCCAAAGCTCCTATATATTCGCTATGTGCATTGCCAGCATTGCCTGAATTAGTGCTTATTATAGTCTTTTCACTCGACATCTGATATGGTGCATAAACAAATTGATAAGTCCCGGGACCCCACCCCTCAGCAGGACGTTCCTTAAACAAACGAATTGCAGACTTCCACCTGTTGATACGTTCCAAGTTAGAGGCGTCTGTCGATATATTTGTCATTGAGCGAACGTTTTCGACAAAATTGCCTGAGGCATCTTGGGTATTTTGTTCAAGAGCCTCGACTATCTGATTCTGGAACGCCACGAGCACACCTATAAGTATCAGGCCAACAGCAAAAAGCCACTTGAACCTGATTTTCAGCAATACGCAAACAAGAACTGCAAATGCTGCAGCAACACTAATCAGGGCGGCACGACACTGCGACAAAACCAGTGCGACCGAAAGAAGCAACACCAAAACCGCTATCGCTACTTTTGCCTTTGACGACACTTCCGGCATGAAAAAATACGTCAAGGAAAGAATAAGATATATTGCCAAAGCCGCTCCGTATGCGGTATGGTCGTTATAAAATGGCGTCATTACCCAATGGGCAGGCTGGCTGCCAAAGCCCCATCTGGCATGATTGAGTATGGTGTAAACAACAACCACAACAAGTCCAGCCATATAAAGCCAAACAAAACGATTGATGTTTTTCTTGTCTTTAAAAAGAAATGTGCAAAAGAAAAAAGAAGGTACGATAAACCACAGGCGCGACAAGACGAACTTCAACGAAACAATGGGCAATTCACTCGTTATCGTAGTAACTATCATCCAAACAAGCAAGCAATAGATTACTATTGATATTGGATGCGACATTATTCTTTTATCGTAATGTCCATTAAGGACAAGGTTGGCAAGATAAACCATAAGTACGCCTATCAGCATAGGCTCGGCAGGCAATGAAATAGACATTCCGCCCAACAGATTCCTAAAATTCACAGACAGAGGCGTCAACAATGCCACCAACAACATGGCCTTATCAACCGAATAGACATAAAGAAGAAGCACGCACAACACTATAGGCACGGCAAAAAACACGTAACTGTTCTTGTTTACAAGCAAATAGAGTGCTATAGCCACATAAATGGCTGTCACAACATAGAGCCAAAATACAGCCGATGTCTTTCTTGCCGGAATATTGTTCATTTTCTATTCCTTCTTTCCACCATAGAAGCAACTAACAGAGAAATCACAAAAGCCCCCAAAGCGCACAATGTCACAATAACCAAACGGCAAGGATAAGCCTTGTGATCATCTGGATAAGGTTCTGTCACAAGTGTATAGTATGTTCGGGGCGAAACTGTATAGCGATATTCTGTTTCGTAATCCTTTTTCAAGTCAGAAAAGTTCTCCGTCTCAAAAACGATTTTCTCCTCCAGCTCAAGCATTTCAGCCCCATAGAGTTCCATATTCTTCTTGAGTTCATTGGCTTCAGACGAACCAGAAAGATATGAGCGGACGACTTCGCGGGATTGTGCCCTGTAGTCAAGAAGACCATACTGCTGCGACAGGTTGGCAAGTCGAGACTTCATCGAGTCTATGTCATGCTGCTTGCGTACCATCTGTCTGCGAAGCATATCTGACGTTTCCTCATATTTTTGCTTGTACTGTTCAAAAACCACATTGTTATATATGACCAATATGTCTTTAGCGATAAGGGCTGCTGTGTCCGGACTCTTGTCAAGCACCAATACCGAAATGGCGTCGTATGGGGTTTTGGTTATCTTGACATTTTGTCCATACTTATACATCATTTTTGACTTGGCATATTTGTAGTTGCGTGAGATTTTATAGTGGGACCACAGATCATATTTCTCCACAATAGAATCCTTTACGGCCTGTGAGCCAATGATCTGAAGCATCTGCTCGGTCTCGTTCTCATTTGAATAGGTGCTTATGTTGGAAGGATAGGCCACCGTTTCAGACTTGTACATTGGAGTAATAAAAAAACTTGATGAAAAGATTACTCCCAAAAGTGCCGCCACTATAACAGCAGCTAAAATATGCCATTTGTATTTCAATGCCACAATTATCAACGATGTGTTGTCAAAGTTCTGTTTCATATCTGTTTGACTCATGTTGTCTTGGTTTTTATTAGTTTTTTTTAGTCATTTTGATTTTTTCCAATAATATGAGTAAAAAAATAGCCATAAGCAGAGTCGATAATGTTGCGACCACGACGACAAGCCACACATTAGGATAGCTTTTTCGTTCTGCTGGAGAAGCCGCCGAGACGACAAACTTGTGCGGCACGCTTTGCGTAGCATCGACTTTGGCTTCCTCATACTTTGCCTTGACTTGCGACAACTGCAGACGGTCATATTCAAGCATTTCCGTTATGGCATAGAAAGACCCTCCATATTCGGCAAGGACATCGAGTTGTTTCTGTATGTTGTCAATCCCTTGTTTGTTGCCATGGCCCAACTCGATGGCATACTGCTGTGTAAGCATTTCCACTTGCGACTCATAGTCAAAGACCCCCTTGCGGCGCATCATGTCAAGAGAGTCTTCCAGCTTGTCCATGTCGTTTTTGAGGCTTTTGTACTCCTCTTCCACTACGGCAAAAGCCTTTACGGCCACTTCCTTCTGCATAGCATTCATTATGCTGTCGAAAATGTCGGCTATACCATTGGCTATGAAAGCTGCAGTGTCTGCATTATGGTCAAGGACAGAGATGCAAACAGCTCCATATTCGGTACGGCGAAATTTAATACGTTTCTCGTATGTCTTTCCCAGTTGGGTTTGGGGATATTTTTGGCTATCCTCGATACCATAATGTTGTTTTAGGCCATAACGTCTAACAACTTCATCGCGGACCTTGTCGGAATTGAGCACCTGGAGCATCTGCTCAGTCTGCTCGACTTCACCAAACTCAAGCATATCCTTACCTGACTGGAACGTGCTGCTAATAAGAGCCTTAGATATGGAATTGCTTGAAGTTGGATACAAGATCACTTTTGACTTATATAGAGGATCCACAAAAAGCGAAGAACTGAACAACACCGACAAGAGGATAGCCAGAACAGCTATTATGAGCAGGGAAACTCTATTTTTAATTATCAACCTAAGAATGAACTCTGAGTTGAAGATGTTTTCTTTCTCTGTCATTAATTTTCTGTTTTGATTTGGGTGGCAAATTTACAAAATAATTCAATAGCCCAAGTTATTTTTCGAATTTGCTTTTCAACACAGGCAACATTACGCCTGCTATTGCCTTTATGTCAAGAAGGCGCGATGCAAACACGAGTCCTATGGCAACGCCAAAAGTAATAAAGAAATTGGCAATCCAATGCAGCGGCAATTGTTTCAGCAGTGCCGCTGACGCCACTATGGCCACGAAAAACAACAAGAGATGCAACAACGTCTTGCGATGCACTTCTATTTTCAGCAGTTTGTGGGCCATAACAAACTGTGCCAATGCCGTAAGAGCCTGAACAACGAGGCTTGAGCAAGCCGCTCCGACAGCCTTGAAATGAGGTATTAGGGCCAAATTAAGCAAGACATTGACAACAACGCCCGCAGCCGCCATTATGTTAAGGTGCGTCATACTGCCATTGGCTGTAAGAAGTGTGCCGTATATATAAGTCATCGACATGGCAAAGAAGCTACCCATTAGTATCGAGAACACCTTTGAGGACGTTTCAATTTGCCCATTATAAAAAATTTCTATTATCTCGGAGCTATAACATATACACAACACCGAACCAATTCCGGCTATGGCAGCCATGATTGACGCCGAAATGCTTAGCAAGCCCTTGAGATCGCCACCGCGCTTGATGATATTGGCAAACATTGGCAGCAAGATAACCCCAAACAAGGCTGACATGTTATTTGCCGCATCGAAAAGACGGAAAGCACGGCCATAAAGTCCGGCCTGAAGGCCTTCGTCACCGAGCATACGTTCAAGCAACACCGGCTCAAGCCGACTGTAGAAACTCATCAACAGCACCAACAAAGCATAGGGGAAACTCCCTTTCAGAATATCTACAAAAAAAGGTATATCAACTTTAAAACTCAACTTGCCAGTCTGCTTCAGGACAACCAGCAATGCAACTATGAAAGTAACAAGATATGCAAATGTCTGAGCCTTGACATACATCATTATGTCGAAACTGGAACGTTCAACCGCTCCTGACCACAAAACAAAAGAACAAACTACTATAGCCACCAGACGGTCGAGAACCGAAAGAAGGCTGTCGACTTTGAACATCAAGAGCCCTGACACATTAGATCGCAAATACAATATGAACGACAGAAGAATCTGGTTGGCTGCACACCAAGCCATCATAACCAATTGCCCTGACGACCTGAACCCACTTATGTAGGCAGCGGCAAAAACCACCAAGGCATAGATGATGCCAAGAAACAGCTTCACTTGCGCTATGCCGGCAAAATGCCTTGTCAGCATATTGGCGTTTTGGGCAATGTTCCTGCTGTTGAAATTGGTTATGCCCAAGTCAAGGATAATGTAAAAAAGGTATGAAAAATTGAATATCGAAAGGTATTGGCCATATACTTTGTCACCCACGACATTCTGCACCTCAGTGTCGATCCCAAGAATCCAAAAAGGCTTTACCAACAAATTGAGGAAAAGCAGGAAAATTATATTTTTAATGAACCTATTCTGCATGATAAAAAACGTAGGCAAAGGTAGTGTTTTTTTAT
This sequence comes from Bacteroidales bacterium, assembly GCA_045616045.1. GTDB lineage: Bacteria > Bacteroidota > Bacteroidia > Bacteroidales > F082 > Limimorpha. The sequence goes on from JAZLGA010000036.1 coordinate 22,755, forward strand.
CAAAAAAAATATCATTATGGACGTTTTATTCAGCGTGGCGTTTATTTTTTTCAAAAAAAAACACAAATAAATGATAATTATTAGTATTTTTACACGTTAATAAAACAGGAAAAAGGCAAGATGAAGACGAACTTTCTGAACGGCAACAACATATCGGCTTTCCAAACAATTCATATTACATTTCCTGCCGCAACACAATCATTATCCACACACATAATAGCCAAAAGTAATGGAAGACACAACAAGAAACGGATTAGAGCAAGAGTCTCCTGCTGAAGTCATTGAGGCTTCGACTGGATTTGAGAACACATTGGTTCTGCACAATGACGATGTGAACACATTCGACCATGTCATAGAATCACTTGTTGACATTTGCGGTTTCAGCCTTCAAGAGGCCGAAACGTGCACCTTGATAACGCACTACAAAGGTCGGTGCCCATTAAAATCAGGCAGCTACGAGACCCTAAAACCATATTACAACGCCCTATTAGAGCGTCAACTCACCGTAAGCATCGAATAAGAAGCCATGCAAGCAACCCCAAAAAAACACTCACCCGAAGAGTTGTCAGTTATTGACAAGGCATACCAAAATATGCTTGAAGAAATAAGGCCTCACATCAGCGACCCTTCGCATCTGGAACTCATTGACAAGGTCTATCGTTACACATTGGAACGCTATGACGGCAAATATCTAATGTCAGGCAGGACATATATGTTACACCTCATTGAAATGGGTCGAATGGCAGTTATAGAGTTTGGATTGGCCTATCTCTCGGTGGTGTCCGCTTTCCTGCATGGCATCACACACAAGCTCAACATCGGCATTAGCGAAATAGAGGAATTGTTCGGGAAACGAGTCGCCATAATAGTCGATGGCTTCGAGAAAATATCAGAGATAAGCCTTGACCAGTTGTCATATTATTCAGACAACTTTCGTTCAATGTTCTTCTCGTTGGTACCCGATGTGCGCAGTGTCTTGCTTAAACTTATTCACCGTTTGTATGATGTCAGGAACCAAAACGACATTGACGCGGAAAAACTGGAAAAATACTTCTATGAGATAAAATACCTTTACATTCCCATAGCACACCGACTAGGCCTGTACAAAGTCAAGGACGAGTTGGAAAACAGCGAGATGCGGCACTCGATTCCCGACATATATGCAGAGATAGACGACAAACTAAAGGCATCGCGCGACACACAAAGGCAGACAGCAGAAGCATTCCTGAAACCCATTGTTGCCGCTCTTGATTCCGAGACAGCCAAAAACGGCTCTCCAAATTTTAGATACACCATAAAGTGGAGACTTAAGTCCATACCTTCCATATATGCCAAAATGCAAGCCCAAAACGTGCCTTTCGAAGGCGTTTATGACATTTTCGCAGCACGCATTGTAATAGATTGTGACAAAGAGAAAGAAATAGAAAACTGTTGGCTGGTGTACTCAATAATAACCAACTGCTACGAGCCAGTACCAGAACGTTTTCGCGACTGGATCACCAAGCCAAAAGCATCAGGATACAGATCACTGCACACGACAGTAAAGTTTGCGACCAAGAAATATTTTGAGGTCCAAATTCGCAGCACTTTCATGGACGACGAAGCAGAACGAGGACAAGCCGCCCACAGCCTATACAAAAAAGCAGGGCACAACTCTCTTGCCGACGAGCAGCGCCTGCTAAGACTGCGTGAATTAATAGAGCACCCCGACAGTGTCAATATTGAAAGTTCATACAGCGAGGACTACCACATTGACAAGATTTTCGTCTATACCAGTGATGGTGCTTTGGTACGACTGCCAGCCGATGCTTCTGTTTTAGACTTGGCATACGAAGCAGACACCGAAAACGCCTACATGTGCTCAAGTGCCATTATAAACGGCAAACCAGCATCATTACGCCAAAAACTGAACAGCGGAGACAAGGTGACACTCATCACCGACAAACGCCAGACCCCAAATGCAGACTGGATGTTCTGCGTAGTTACACAAAAAGCCAAAGAAGAAATAAAGAGATACCTTGAAGAAGAGAAACTCAAAGACGCCGAATTCGGGCATGAATTGCTGATGCGACGTTTGAAGAACTGGAAAATGCCCGACACCGATGAAGTAGTCAACCTTCTTGTTGAAGAGTTCGACACCGACACCCCCACACGCCTCTTCCAACAAATCATGACAGAAGAAATCGAAATGTCGGCCATAAAACACTTCCTTGAAACTGCCATAGACGAAAAAGGCGACATCATAACCGCAGCCCAGCAGAGCGACAACAAAGAAACAGCAAAAAAGATAAACACCGACAATGAAGAAGCATTCGTATTCGGCGACAAAAAGATAAACAACCGAATATACAAAAAAGCCAACTGCTGCAGACCAATGCAAGGAGACGAAATCTTCGGATTCCTCAACAGCGACGGAAACATAACAATACACCGTGCCAATTGCCCAAACGCAAAAGACCTTCATCTGCAGTCTCCAAACAAGATAATAAAACTTGGCTGGGAAAACCAAGACAAACCCAAATCGTCAATTCTAGTGCACGGCTACGACAAACAAGGACTTTTGGGCAAAATAACCAAGATAATCTCTGACGACTTGAAAGTCAGCATAGGCAACATAAGTTTCACAACCAACAAAAACGGCCTCTTCGACGGCAAGATATCATTGCAGACAGCCGACAACGAACTGCTAGAAACCATTGTCAACCAAATAAAAAAGATAGACGACATCTTGGATGTTGAAATAGTACAATGAAAGAAAAAGACTTTTAATAATTCCAACATACCACAGACCATCACACTGCAAATAACACATACGCTATGAAGCAAAAATATTGTTCTTCATTTTAGCCGAGCTTTCTTTACCAGTCGTGACACAAAAGACAAGCCTAAAAAAAAAGTCAAGATGCGTCAGCCACAAAAAAAAACGCATAAGTAATTTACTACATTTCGTGCAAAGCACCCTAACACTCCAAGGAAGTCCTTGCAAAAAAGCAAACCATTGTGACGCAGAAAAAAAACATCAGTAAATAAAGGCACAATAAGCATAGTATTGTGCGAACTTGGTTTACGAAACGCAAGTCATCGGTGCATTTTGAAAAAATCAAAGATTTTCGTTTCAACTTATTGTAGCTTTTTGTAACTTTGCGCCAAATTCAGTTGGCTGTTTGAAAGAGCAACTGGCAACCATTAACCGACAACTTAAAACTTATATAAAATGTACACAAACTTTCAAGAGTATCTGAAGAAGGAGTTGGCTCAGATTGAAGCTGACGGCCTTTACAAGCGTGAACGCATCATAGAGAGCGCTCAAGGCGCTGAGATTATGGTTGGTGGCAAGGTATGCCTCAACTTCTGTGCAAACAACTATCTCGGTCTTGCTGACAATCCTGAACTCATTCAGGCTGCCAAGGAAGGCATGGATGCTCGCGGCTATGGCATGGCCTCTGTACGTTTCATCTGCGGATGCCAAGACCTCCACAAGAAACTTGAAGCCAAGATAGCCGAATTCTTCGGAACAGAAGACACTATTTTATATGCAGCTTGCTTCGACGCTAATGGTGGCGTGTTCGAGCCTCTTCTTGGGCCCGATGACGCTATTATTTCCGACGCCTTGAACCACGCTTCAATCATCGATGGCGTGCGTCTCTGCAAGGCACAACGTTTCCGCTATGCCAATGCTGACATGGCCGACCTTGAAAAGCAACTGCAAGACGCTCAAAAATGCCGTTTCCGCCTTATCGTAACCGACGGTGTGTTCTCGATGGACGGCAATGTTTGCCCACTCGACAAGATTTACGAATTGGCTCAGAAATACAACGCTATGGTAATGGTTGACGAAAGCCATTCAGCCGGTGTGGTTGGTCGTACTGGTCGCGGTGTCACAGAGCACTACAACCTCCGTGGTAAGATCGAAATCTTGACCGGCACCCTCGGCAAAGCATTCGGTGGCGCCATGGGCGGATTTACCACTGGTCGCAAAGAGATCATCGACATGCTTCGCCAACGCTCACGCCCGTACCTGTTCTCCAACTCAATGGCTCCTGGTCTCGTAGCTGCAGGAATACGTATGTTCGAGATGATGAGCGAGACAAACGAACTGCAAGACAAACTACACTCAAACACCGAATATTTCATTAAGAAAATGACCGAGGCCGGTTTCGACTGCAAACCTTCACAATCGGCCATTTGCGCTGTGATGCTTTATGACGCACCTCTATCGCAGAAGTTTGCTGCAAAACTGCAGGAAGAAGGCATCTTCGTTACCGGATTCTACTATCCTGTAGTACCCAAAGGACAAGCCCGCATACGCGTACAGGTGAGTGCAGCACACGAACGTGAGCACCTCGACAAATGCATCGCCGCCTTCGTGAAAATAGGCAAAGAACTTGGTATTTTGAAATAATTCTAATTCTATGAGAAAGATATTGATAGTCGGTTCCGGCGGACAAATCGGAACAGAATTGGTGAAAAAACTGCGTGGCACTTACGGAAACGAAAACGTAGTTGCCAGTGACCTTCGCCCTTTGGCCGGCGAAATAGCCGAGAACGGTCCTTTTGAAAGAATCGACTCGACACAAATAATGCAAATCGTCGATGTTGTCAAGCGCTATAACATTGACACCATTTACAACCTTGCTGCCATTCTTTCGGCAACAGCCGAGAAAAATCCAATGTTGGGTTGGAACGTCGGTATTGGCTCATTGGTGAACTGCCTTGAGACTGCACGCATATTCAACTGCGCAGTATTTACGCCATCTTCTATTGGAGCCTTCGGAGCATCAACACCACATGACAACACACCTCAAGACACTATACAGCGCCCCAACACCATCTACGGCGTAACAAAAGTCACAGGCGAGCTGCTCAGCGACTATTATTTCACACGCTTCGGTGTTGACACACGCAGCGTCCGATTCCCTGGCCTCATCAGCAACCTCACCCTGCCCGGCGGAGGCACTACCGACTATGCTGTGGAGATTTACTATGCAGCAGTGAAAGGAGAGAAATTCTACTGCCCCATCAGCAAAGGTACATATATGGACATGATGTATATGCCCGACGCCCTCGACGCCATGGTTGACATCATGGAGGCAGACCCAAGCAAACTGGTGCACCGCAACTCGTTCAATGTCACCTCTATGAGTTTCGACCCGGAAATAATCTATAACGCCATCAAGAAATACTATCCCAACTTCGAGATGGAATACAAATTCGACCCGATACGTCAATCCATAGCCGACAGCTGGCCGAACAAGATGGACGACAGCTGCGCACGCAACGAGTGGGGCTGGAACCCAAAATACGATTTGGACAAAATGACGGTCGATATGATCGAGACCTTGAAGAAGAAACTGCTGTGATACGACGGCAAACCAATCAACAACAAACAGCGGAGACAAGATGTCTCCGCTGTTTTTGTATGGAGAAACTGATTATTTTTTCACTTCCAGACAATATAGTTCTCAAACTCATAGGAGACAAAGTCATCTGTAGTGCGGAAGAACTCCACCTTGCCGTCGGCATTGCGCCACCAGCCGTTGAACGACTTTGTGAAACCCAACAGATAGACGGCCTCGTCAACACCAAGTGCGACAAGAGCCATTGCCATATTGTACATCGAGCCTTCCTTACACACTGCGACAAAGACCTGCCCGCTGCGTTCACAAAGAGCCCGGCGCATAGTAGCGTTTGAATACTTCCCTTCCGTAGTCATGACCTTACCGTCAGCAACAAGCGAGTGCTGGCGAAAGAAGCCACCGTTATGCTCAACAGCCTTTTCGAAAAACGGCGTACTCTCGGCTGTACCCACAATGACTTCTCCGTCAATGACGGCACAATAGCCCGTTTTTGATGTTGACTCCTTCTTTGATTGATAGACCACACCATCACACACAAAAACGCCTACCAATGCGCCTTCAGGACTGAGGTCGGCAGCACGGAAGGCCAAAACAGCCTCATCGGGCAAAGACGTGCTATCGGGGGAACCAACTGTTACTGAAGGGAAAGCGTTATGAGGGATATACAATGTTAGTTCCAGTCCCTTTACTATAGTATCAAGCCTCTCAACGTATGGGTAACCGACGCTCAAATTCTGTTTGCCAATAGGCTCAACACTTTGTTTTTTTGTTGAACGAAACACTGTATATTGCAATATCAAAGTGATGACAACAGCGCACAACAACACCATCAGAACATTAAGGAGAATCTTGAACAGTTTTTTCTTCCTGTCGTTATTGTCCTGACCTTGCCGGCCAATCACATAAAACTCGTCGTCACTTATATTCTTCTTACTCATCATTGCTCCTCCTTATTTTCTTTACCCTTTCCTCGATAGCCAATTTCAAAGCCATCAACGCCTTATGCGAGGCTTCGAGTTCCTCCCTGAAGCTGACATTATCAGCAAGCACAAACTTGTCTTTAGAGAGGTCGATGCTTCGCACATAGTCAAGGTTCACGATAAGGCTCCGTCCCACGCGGGCGAAATTATCCACTCCACGACACCTGTCTATAATATCCTCCACTTCGCCCAGCTGCATCGTCAGAGAGAACTTGTTTTCCTCATTGCGCATGTGAAAGTCGGTATAGTTACCGTCGGCCTCCACATAGACAAGGTGCGACACCGCTATGCTGTGGAAAGAAGTCCCTTTGTCAATTATAATACATCTTTCAGATTTCATTACATTCTTTCATTAGTAAAATGCAAAATTAGGTATTTATCCGTTGCAAACCACACTTTGATTCTCATTTTGTATGAAACAGCCTTATAAATGTACGAACTGCCTTATTAGCCAGTGAGACAAAAAAGACACAGCTTTTCACAAGCCCAGAAAAACATTTCATACAGCAGGCGCATCATTTCATACAATACTAAAAATCAGCTATTTAAAGTTGATTTTATTACATTTTCTTTGCATCAGAAACTTAAAAACAAAAAGTTATGAAAGCTAATGAAATGAAAAATTTGAAGCTCAACTACCACATGTTGGAGGCTTGCAATTATGGATGCAAATTCTGCTTCGCAGAGTTCGGTGATGTCAGACACCTTAACCCTGATGAAATGTATAAGGTGATTGAAAAGACAGCATCAAGTGGATGTTTCTGTTCCATCAACTTCGCCGGTGGAGAACCTTTTCTGGTAAAGGAATTACCTGAACTTATCAAATATGCCAAGGAACAAGGTTTGGAAACAAGCGTTATCACCAATGGTTCAAGACTGGACAAAGAAATGCTTGACAGAATACTCCCCCATCTTGACTGTTTAGGCATATCAGTGCACTCTTTCATCGAAGAAACAAAACGCAGTATCGGCTCATGTAACAGGATAGGTGGCACACTCACAAACGAGCAGCTTAAGTTCATATGCAAATACGTACGCGCCAACTCGAATTGCAAAGTCAAGATCAACACCGTGGTCAATGCCTTTAACAAAGACGAGGTGCTGTCCACCTTTGTCAAAGAACTAAAAATTGACCGTTGGAAAATTATGCGTTGCAAGTTGTTCAACACCAACAGCCCGCTGCTCATCAATGACGATGAATGGGAGAACTTTGTGAAACGCAATAGTGGCGTAGAAAACAGCGTGATAGAGGGTGACATGCAAAACAGCTACATCATTGTCAATCCAGCCGGGGATTTGATTACCGAAGGATTCCAAAACGCATCTTACGACAAAATAGGATCTGTCATGACAGACAACATGGGCGATTTACTGGCCAAATTGCCATTCAACAATGAAGTTTACCAACAAAGATATGGGAGGAAATAAAAAATGAACTACTACGATTCAGATTTCTACAGAATGTATTCAGAACATCAAGAAATGCAAAGAAAGTATCGCACAAGTTTCTTAATGGAACCAAATTATGTGAACACTAACTATCGCAACTGGAAATGCTGGTTTTCTGGCCAAGAAATGAACAACCTTAGATTCATGGTGCTGGCAAAAGAACTTATGTCTGTCGAGTGCAATTACGGGAAAAAAGAAGTAGAATTCTTGATGAACCTTTACAAAGTGAATTGCGGCAAAAAGTTTATCCAGCATTACGCTCAACTTTTTCGTGAAATTGCAAATGATGCCAACAGCGAATTGGAGTGGGCTATAAACATAAGATATGGCAGCAACAACAGCAACAAAGAGATGGTGATGAAATTGTTCGAATTGGCTTCCATTAGTAGGCAAATCACCTTGAAAGAGTACAATTTCATCAAGAATACTGCTGAAAGGATAGGCGTCAGCCGTAATGACTTCGTGGAGATGAAGCAGCAATTTAGAATCGAAAAAGCAGACAACAACCACAAATTCAGTTACCGCCAAGACTATGGCAAAGCCCCGTTTGTTTCGTTCCTTGCACAAACGCCGCTCCAATATCAGCACAATCAGGACTATAAAAATTGGAGAGAATTATGCTATGACAAACGCTTGCATAGAGACGACATGAAAAACCTTGCTTTCCTGGTACTTGCCTCAGTAGTGATTAGAGCAGATGGACCAATCAACCAGGCCGAACTCAACTTCATGAAAAAAATCTATGCCAACAGATGTGTTTCAGGGAAAGATTCACTAATCTACATGTTGAAACTTCGTGACATACTCAAAGAGCCACATATTGATTGGAAAACATACGCCGACAATCTTTACAATATTTTTTACGAAGAAGACAAATACAAGACCCATCTTTGGGAAAAAAGCAAGAAAGAAGAAATTTTGGAAACATTATTCAAGCTAGCCGACATTGACAGTCAAATAAGCCAAAATGAACTAAAAACACTATGGGCCATATCTGAAGGACTTGAAATCGCCCATGCTTTCCAAAAAATAGCCTCAAATTATAACATAGCAAAGGAATATAGCGACAACAGCAGCAAAACCACCAACATCTCACCAATGGCCAAAGCTTACATAACATTGCAAATAAGCGAAAACGCAACAGACGAAATGGTCAAAAAAGCTTACCACAAAATGGCACAAAAATACCACCCAGACCGTTGTGCCAACACAAGTCAAAAGACTTATTTTGAAACAAAAATGCGAGAAATAAACGATGCTTACAACACCATAATTGAATACCACAAAAAAAATAATTGGAGAACTTAACAATGGAAAAAAAAGAATTCAGAAATAGGCTTAAAAAAGTGTTCACTGGATACAGACATCTCACCGCCAAAATTGAAAAGCAACTTAGGAAACTGGGATTCACCATAATAAGGCACAACAAACACATAATGCTGTCACTTGTTTATAACCAACATTATTTCCAATTTGCACTAAGCGTAACAGCCAGTGATTATCGGACTGGTGATGTAATGGTGACAAAAATCATGAAAGAAATAAACAAAATATCCTAATCAATCATCAACCTCTAAAACAATCAATATCATGTACAAACAACTCAACATCGGAGAAGAAATCCAAAAGGAAATGGAAAATCAAAAAATCGGAGCCACTGCGATGGCTAAAAAGATTGACACCAACAGGAGACACATTTACCGTATCTTCGCAAAAAACAGCATTGACACGGACCTGCTTTTCAAAGTCTCGAAAGTACTGAAACACGACTTCTTCAAACTCTATTCAGACAGACTGTCGGAAAACGAAGCCGCCTGATGTGACAAAAACGTCACTGTGACATTTAGGTCACACAGCCTAACCGTCCAATCCAAAAAACAGAAGTAATTTTGCGGTCTTTGAAACAAGATTACCAACACAAGAATTCATTAAGTCATACCAAAAAGAAAGGAGATTAATATGGCAAACAAAGGCAACGTTGGCTGGCCATCAAAGACCGGCAACAAGAGCGGCGGAGGACGCGACAACAACCCGCCCAAGAACAAGTAAGGCTCTTTGACACCGTGCGAAACACGCCAATTTTTCACATAAGACACTCGTTTCAGAAAAAAAACGTATATTTGCGGACTAAACTGAAAAAGAGCTTTTATGAAAAAGCCCATAAGGGCAGGAAATTGAAAGGCATATTAATGACTTGACGTCAAGACTAATCGGGTTTTCTGTAAAACTCCACAAATTGCAAAAAACAATCCCGTTGACAGTTGAAGATGTTGCGTGTTTCGCGCGGCTATTGCTATTGTTTCGGATTGTTTGGGAAGTGGAGTTCCTCAGAAAACCGAATCGTAACGAGTCCGCGCTTTTTGTTTTGACAGTCCGACAACAATGGAAAGTAAACACAAACAAACAAACAAACAAACAAATAAACATACGCAACATGAAAAAAATTCTATCAATTCTCACAGTCATCATGGCAACGTTCACGGCCAACGCCCAAGCCTACCAAATAGGTGACTTGGTTGAGTTTCCCGACAAAACCTACGGAGTGGTGTTCTACCTCAACCATCAAAGCGGCGAAGGTCTTGCCGTCTCGTTGGACGAGACTGAGACCGTATGGCAGACAGCCCGCGACGCCGAGGACTGCGTCAATATCTACAAGCTGCTCGACAAAGGCAGCTACGGCGAGTTCTGCATCCCAGGCGCAGGCCTTGAGCAGACACGCTTCATTCTTGAACAACTGGGAATGCCAAACGCCCCTGCAGCAGCTTGGTGTGCCATGCACGGCGAAGGTTGGTATCTGCCCAGCGCAGCCGAACTCTACCAGATGCTCTTCGTCGCCAATGCAAGCAGCGGCGACAGCGGCCCACTCTCTTCAGCCATAAAACGCAACGGCGGACAGCCTATCAAGTACAAATACTACTGGAGCAGCTGCGAGGAAGACAACGAACACGCCTTCAACCTCTGCTCCAAACTAAAGAAAAAGAAACGCTCAGAAAACAAAAACGAAGACACAGGCGTGAGAGCAGTCAGACTATTCAAAATGTGAAATATATGCAAATAATAAAGTACTAATTCATCAATCTAACTATTATGGAAAAAAAATTGTTTAAATCGTTTTTTGCCATCTTGACATTGATAGCATTGGTTTTCACCGGTTGCAACAAAGACTCCGTTGATAATGGTGATGATAACGGAGGTGGAAATACTAACAACACAGCACCTCTTGTCGGTAAACAATGGCGACTTGACACCTTTGATCACGGCCAACAGGATTTAACCGTCCTAATCTCTTTCAATTCCAAAACAACATTTGAGGCATCTGTGACAAAATACAATAAATCTGGCAAGACCACCACATACCCTATTCATGGCACTTATTCGCTCGTAGGTTCCATGCTTATGTTCGATTATGGTGACGGCATGATTGAAGTATGGTGCAACAAATCAGGTAACGGCAAGACCCTGGCTGGCACCGAATGGACAAGAAAGGATGGGGATTCACAAGTGAAATATGTCATAGGAGCCTCAAATTACAGTATTTACTATCAACACGGCAAGGAGGATTATTATGAAGACTCTTACCCTTATTCATACGATGGCGAAACGTACTCGGTTATTTTCGGGGAACAACATTTCACTCTAAATTGTGGTACAATTTTGCACGATATGTCAAGCAATAAAACTGAGCAATAAATAACACTATGTAACACCTCTGTAGTGTTGCTTTATAGTAAAAGCAATTTTAGACAATCAAATTTAAAAAAAATGAAAAAGTTATTGAGACCTTTTTTATCAATAGTTGTTACTCTCATAGCAATAGTTGCCACGGGGTGCAAAAAAGACCCTGTTGGAAACGGCGGAGACAACGGAGATACCGACAACCCAAGTGGCAACAAACCGGTGGCGGCATTCACCTACAGAACGCATATCTATGAAGACTATATGGAGTTGGACTGCACCAACACTTCCACAGGCGCCGACAGTTATGTGTGGACACTCGACGGCCCCGACTCAGACGACAACCAAGAAAGCACTGATAAAGACGTTTTCTTCATCCTCGATACCGAAGGAGAATACGTTCTGACCCTTACGGCAAAAAACCAATATGGCAACGACCAGACAACCCAAACCATCAGCTATAATCCTGATTATGTCGTCGCTGACTTCTCATATACGACGGCCAATGTCGAACAAGGCTCCAACATTTATTACCGCATCCAACTCATCAACAATTCGGAAAACGCAACCAGCTACAAATGGAAGTTCTATTATTACAACTCACACATTGGTACTTTTTCGGGTTTTGATACCAGTTCGGAACGCAATCCCTACATTCAGTTTTATGGCGGTGTTTATGTGAAAATAGAACTCATTGCCAGCAACAATTTCAGCACCGACACCAAGACTATCGTCATTCATCCTGAACCAACAGAATATGTAATCACAAGGCTGAAATTGAACAATATACCGGCTACCGACGGCGGTTCGGCGTGGGACACTGGGTTTGAGACACCTGCCGCCCCCGACATCTTCTTCGTCGTGAAAGACGGAGAAAATGTCATCTACAAAAGCCCGCACCATGACAATATTGCCAGCAGCGACCTCCCCACTCAATGGGACGACTTGGACATAACCCTCACATACGGCAAGCAATACTTCGTTGACTTCTACGACTATGACGAGCTCACCAGCGACGACATCATGGCCAGCTGCATCCTGCAAATGCCAGAATCGTATGTAGGCCAAGGTTATTATTTATGGAGCAATTCAAGCATCAACACTTCGTTTGAGCTGTATATCAAATGGAAATACCAAGAAATTCACTAACATCAAAACATTATCAAAATGAAAAAGTTATTCATCCTTTGCCTTATGGCAACAATATTCTTCGCACTCGACTCATGCAAGAAAGACCCGATAGTCGTTGATGACAACGGCAATCCAATCAGCGACAACCCAAAACCCATCGCCAGTTTCTCCTATACCACCTCACAGATAACAGGTGGATTGGCAATCAAATGCACAAACACCTCATCGTATGCCACCGAATACTTATGGGAACTTAAGAAAAGCAATGACATTATTGACCAGAGCACAAAAACAAGCCCGACATTCTACGTCTATAGCATCGGTGTCTATACCCTTACACTCACTGCAACAAACGAGTATGGCAGCAACTACACCAAAAAGACAATCACCATCACAGCCAAGCCAAACGGTTATGAAATAAAATCACTGAAGCTCACCAAGATACCAATGAAAGACAGCAACAACGCATCGTGGGACACTGGCATCTTCGGCGGTGGCGACCCCGACATTTTCTTCAAAATAATGAACGAGGACAAAACCATAACCTACTACACCGGAGAACATTACACCGATGTCAGCTCACTGCCAATTTCATGGACCATTAAAAACACAGAATTGCAGATTGGCACAAAATACATCATCCAGTTCCTCGACTATGATGAAGGCCTTGACTTTCACGACATCATGGCCAACTGCGTCTGGGAGATAAAAGCCTCGCAAGAAGGACAGACAACAATCAATTGGAACGCAGTGAGCGGCACCATCAGCTTCGTGGTAGGCATCAAATGGCTGTATCCTTCAAAAGGAGAGGAACAGCTCATCTGCGTGGAAGAAGGCAGCAACGAAATTATAGGAGAAATAGAATAAAAGTATAAATCACAAAAAAAACAAAATCATGAACAGAACATCAAAATCCTTTCTCGGATTAGCATTAATCCTTGCCTTTACAATCACAGGCATGGCGCAAAACGTGAAAGTGGTGAACTCAAGTGGCAACACGGCAAGCCAAAACAAAACAACACAAAGCTCCGGCGGATTCTGGGCAGACCGTCCCTACATCAAAGGAGCCCGTTTCAACGCCTATTTCGACTTCGGTTTTAGCATAGGCGGCTATAACAGGACTGTCTATACCACAAGTGGCAACTATTACGACACCAAGGCCGTATTATTCGGCATGCAGGTGTTCAACCCGACATTAGGTGTTCGCATCTTCGACTACGGCTTTGTAGGCGTACAATTGGGATTTACCGACGTTGAGATGCTCTTCGGCAAAGTCAGCAGCAGAACCAATTACGGTTACATCACCACACGCGCCAACATGTACACACACGGCTACCCCATAATGATCGACCTGCGCGGCTTCTTCCCTATCAACAAGGACTTCCACCCATACATAGAATACGCTTTCGGTTGGTCACCCGAGTTCATCTTCTGTGAAAGTGTAAACGGCAGCCCTGACTGGACATACGAATACAACGATTGGTTCAACAAGACTCGCGTTGGAGCCGGCATCGACATACATCGCCTCTCTTTAGGCCTCGGCTGGAACCGCAACTGGGGATATGATGACAAAGGCTTAACCTTCAAACGCGACTACTTCTACATGAAAATAGGCGTCAAACTGGGCAGAAGAGAATGAGGCATCAAATGAAACAGTCAAACCAACTAATATTCTAAAATATTGCTGTCTGCTAAAACAAAAAAACAGACGAAAATCCATCCGCAACGCCTATTTACTGGCATTGCGGATGTTTTCTTATAAAAGTAAGCCCCTTGGTCAAACAAAGGGAACCGAGGCGGCGGATTTTCCTGTTCTACCAGCAGTTTGGCCCAGTCTTTTTCCGGTTCTCTCCTCAAACTCGGCGTAGTCGATGCAGGCCCTGTCGATGGCAATGTCATCCTGCACGTAATCGGCTGTCCGATAAAATGTGCACCTTTGTTCATCGTTATCAGG
>JAZLGA010000037.1:0-11206 GCA_045616045.1 Bacteroidales bacterium
TATCCAAGAAAATGTAGTAAAAACATAAAAAATGTCTACTTTTGTAAAATCAAAACACGAAAAAACATCACCGATGTCCACTTCGGTAAATAATTATTAACTAAAAAATTTTTTCGTGTCTACTTTTTGAGGCTGGTACACACAAACTAAAGATTTCGAGTGTTTACAAGATGATTCCTTCCACGATGGAAAACAAGAAAAAACGCTTGGTTTATAAGGATATAGAGGGTAAGGACAAGCGTTGGAAAGATTACGCTGACGAGATTGATTATCTGACAAGTTCCGGTATTAGTTTGAATGTCAAAGCCATATCTTCTCCCAGCTTTCCGTTGGTTGAGAGCACAAGCAAGAATCTTATAAAGCTGTATCTCAACGATGTGGGCCTGCTTACAAATATTCTTTACCGTTATAATGTCGCAGCTGTTCTTGACGATGTTTTAAGCGTGAATTTGGGCAGCGTTTACGAGAGTGTTGTGGCATCTGAGTTAAGAGCGCACGGGCACGAGCTGTTTTATTACGACAACAAAGCCAAAGGCGAGGTCGATTACATAGTTGACGACTATGAAACTCTTTCAGTGTTGCCCATTGAGGTGAAATCGGGCAAAGATTACCATATTCATCATGCGTTGAACTCTTTCGCTAACAACGAGGAATATAAAATCAAAAAGGGTATTGTCCTGTCAAACGACAGGGAAGTGTTTTCAAAAGGCATCATAACCTATATGCCGATATATTATGTGATGTTTTTGGAATATAAAGTGCCTGAAAAGGTGATTATATAGTTTTTATAAGCAATTGTATATCAATTTGTTGGCAAATTATTTCGTAATAAACAGAGGTTTTTTTCATCGAATAATACACTAATTTCACTTTTTTTCAAACGAATAACGCAAGGTTTTTACATTTTTTAACCAAAAGAGTTTCATTAAAAACAAAAAACCGTTACCTCTTACACTCTCAACACTTCGACAGGCTAAGTGCGCGAGGTCCAATGTGGGTATGGGAATTTGCAATCTGAAAAACTCCCTTATAGCAAACAACATTCTTCGTGACGGATTACAAATCCGTTGTCCGATGGCTGTCGGATTACAACCTTTAGCTCACTGCTGAAAGCAGTAAATCCGACAGAACTGGTTATTCTATTTAGCCCTAACCGGTCTAACAGACCTTCCATAGCAACGACGTGCCTCACCCACGTATGCGTTAGTTTTCTGCTGAATAATTGAAACCGAGACAGTCACCTTTTTTCCTTCTTGTTCTTCTTTTTTGAAAGTAACACTCAAATCTCTGAATGTGATATGATTGCTTTCATCAGGTTTGCCATTCATATTCACTGTAACCTCATTGTTTAATACAAATGTTGTATCAATTCCGTCTATGTTCAAATGGTTATGCATGAAATTCTTTATTGTAACTGTTATCTCCTGTGTTGCCGTGTCATGCTGCAACATTATGTTGTCCCAAAGATATTCTTTGCTTATAGAATATGTTGTATTTGTACTGTCAAAAGTATGGGAAATAAATTCACTTTCTGAGCTGTTAAAGAAATAAAGCCCTCTGGCATCGGAACAATGATTGTATGATGCCCCCAAAGCTATAGATGCAGTATAGTATTTTCCGTAATATGATTCCTGTGTTCCATAGTACACATCTCTATTGATTCTTTCACCCGCAGCCGGCATGAACAGTGTTTCACCATTGATTTTACTCATAATAAGCAAGCCCTTGGGGTCCATGATGAATTTGCTTGAAGTATAATCAAGATCGATAAGTTCTTCCATCTGTTCTTCAGTTGGCATACACCAGTCTGCTCCCCAATTAACATTGGCGGCATCATCGGTTTTTTCAAGCATAGTCAAATTGTCTGTCTTTATTATATTATTATCATTATAATAGTAGTATTTGGTGGTGTTCTTGGAAAACGTATTGGCGTTGTCTGGATCTGTTGGGTCAATGTTGATATATGGGCCTTTGTAAAATTTATAGGTACTCCAGTTGTATTCGTTTTTAATTACAGCGGATGTTTCTCCCCAGGCGAAATAGCCACCATTCTCGTTGGAAGATAGTGATCCAATGTTACAAGTAGCCCATGATGTGCCGCTTGGCAGCCCAAGATTCACATAATCAGAACTTTTGTTGGCATTCTCTATTAGTTCTTTTTTGCATCCTGCGGTGACTACCACCATTGTCATCAGCATTATGGCTGCTGTAGCCTTCATAAATCTGTTCATACCTTAATTATTGTGTTATTATTTGATTGATTTTCATTCTCTCAAACAAGCACAAAAAAAGCGTGAAACATCCTTGTTTCCCGCTCCATTAAGGTATTTGGCGTAACCTGGTATATATCAAGAAATAAGTCAATCTCACACTTCAAGCGTAAGCATAATGACTAAAACTATATATACCTTCCTAAAAATCGCCAAATTTTTAATGGAGAAGAATTTAGTTTTAATGCTACAATTATGTTTCTTCTATTTCACGCAAATTTGCGCTTTTATTCCATATCTCTGTTTTTTAGATTACTAATTCAATTCATTTCTTCGCTGCAAATATACATATTTTTTGGAAAATGCAAGAGATTTTCTTTCACACTGACAATGACAATGACCAGATCGTCAGGGGGTCTCGCGTCACGTAGTCCCGTGTCTTTTCTTCTTAACGCCTTCGAAACTTCACTTTTTCAGTAAATCGGCAATCTCTTTTTCGCTCAACCCATTGTCTTTCTCCGCAATGAAAAGCCTCACCTCAAAATGCTCTTCATTGTAGCAATCGACCCAGCCGGAGAGGATGGATTTCGTCTCGCTGTCGCAGAAGACATTTTCGGCAATCTGAGTCATTGTCTTGGCATCAGGCTTCTCCAAAACGATGAAATTTATCTCACCGAAATAACGGTTGCGGATGGCTATCTCACCCGTAACGATGTTGGGCAGGGTATAGACGAACACTGAAGGACTCGGGTAATAGTTCCCGGCATCGCTGATGGTCTTCTGGTAGTTTGTGTCGTCGCTCAGCGAAGATGTGGCATTGAACAGCACTATGGCGCGATTGGCGGTGTTGTAGGCCACACGCTCCTCTATCGGGCCGTCATTCTCGGCACGCAGTAGCATCTCGGAAGCCACAAAACCCACCTTGCACAAAGCGTCCATCTTGAAGAACTTGGGATAGTCGCCTATATGCTCACGATAAAGCCTCGTCACGAAGTCGGCAGAGCCGTTGCTGGTGGCGACTATGTTGCCGTCAACGACAAGTTTATCGGGTGTCAATATCACAGAATGTGTTATCCTCATTGCTGGCCTCCTTTCCAGAACAGCATTGCTGCATTGCTGCCTCCGAATCCCGACAACATTTTAATGAAAGCCTTCTTTTGTGTTGTACCAAGTTTAGCAACAATATTCATAGGATGTGTAACGCCTAAGGTATTGAAACCATGTGTCGGCAATATAGTATTGTCGTCAACTGCACACATAGATATTATCGTCTCAAGCACACCAGCGGCACCCATGGTGTGGCCGTAGTAACCTTTTAGACTGTTGGCTGGCACTTCCGACAGTCCCGCCCGCTCAATGGCAAACGACTCCATCTCATCGTTATAAAGTGTTGCTGTGCCGTGCGTATTGATGAAAGCCAAGTCTTCAGCATCGCAATGTTGCAGCAACGGCATGAGGCATCTGTAAGAGCCTTCTCCAGTGCGCGAAGGTCCTGAAATGTGGTTGGCATCGCTTCTGATTGTCCCCGTCACAGGCACCCATTCGCCATCATCGGCCCTGTCGCGACGAGCATACACTATAGTGGCGGCAGCTTCGCCGAGGTTAAGGCCACAACGTCCCTTGTCGAACGGCTTGCATTGCGTTGGCGACAAGGCTTTGAAAGAGTTGAAACCGGAGATTATGAAGTGAGACTGAGCATCTGCTCCTATCACTACAGCATAATCATAAAGACCTGCATTAAGCATTCTTAAAGCCACTATCTGGGCACAAACACCAGACGTGCATGCGTTTGACACAACAATAGGCTCATTGTGGTTGCCGAAATAAGTGCTTATCTGACGGGCCGCTGCACCTGGGAGCACACGACTACGGTCGAAACCTGGGTTGTGTTGCAAGAGTTCAACATTTGCCTTTGTTGTTGAAACCACGAAACATACGCGGTCGGAAGCAGGGTCCATATCGGCTTTAGCCAATGCCTTGGAAGCCGACACTATGGCCATCTTCTCGAAAAAAGTGTAATTGCCGTCAACCACAACATCGTCACGATTAAAAAGAGAAGCGACAAAAGGCTCGGGCAGGCCGAAACGACCCTCATAGCGGCAAAGACGCGTCTCTCCGCTTTTAAGGGCCTTATAATTGGTGGCCGTGTCGAAACCCAAAGGAGATATTATGTTATCAGATATCTTTACTATCATCTTCCCGAAAATTCATTCCATTTTGTCATCAGTTAGAGCAATCTTGACCTCGGCTGAAGCCACATGATGTTCATCGGCATATACCTCGGCGTTGACAAGCACCATTCCAAAAGCCTCTCCTATTACTGTTATCGTTGTGAGCAGGGTGTCGTTGACACCAGGTTGTGTAAAGAGATTGAATTTTTTTACTGCTCCTATTAGGCCTATACGGACCGGAAGTCCATTAAGCCACGCGTCATAACCTATACGAGCCGCACACGACTGTGCTATATTCTCTATTATGCCAGCAGGCATAAAAAAGCCGTCTTTCAGGAATATGTTATCAGGTTTGACAAGCATCTCTGTAACCACCCTTTCATATTCATAGTCAACGATACGGTCTATCATAATGAAAGGAGGCCTTTGTGGAATTATTTGAGACATGTCAACTTTTGCAGGTTTCATTGCGCGTTCCAGAAATCAAAATAATTAAACCATTGTATAGGATACTGTCGAACCACTTTCTCAAGTGTTTCGGCAAATTGCTGTGCGTCGGCAACTTCTCTCATAATCAGATGATAGTTATAGGTACCGGTTTTCATCGCAAAGACGGCAATCATTCTGATGTTTTTGGTTTTAGCCAAGTTGAATGCCCCTATTGGGAATTTTGCATCAGTGCCGAAAAACTTGCAAGACACATATTTTGACGAACCAAATAAGCGGTCGGCGGGCATACTGACTATCTCGCCTCGGTTTAGTGCGGCATTAGTCTCAAACAGATGTGACATATCGGCAGAGACGGGGATCATACTGATATTGTTGTTTGAAAAGATTTTGTAGCGATTACGCATTACCGTTTCGCTTTCGCCAGCATAAACAAGCACATTAAGATGTTTGCTTCGAAGATGGTTCATGTAGCCGCTCATCTCATAACAGCCTACATGCGAACTGAGCATAAGAAACGGCGAATCCAAAGACAACAATTCATCGAAA
Source organism: Bacteroidales bacterium (assembly GCA_045616045.1). Classification (GTDB taxonomy): domain Bacteria; phylum Bacteroidota; class Bacteroidia; order Bacteroidales; family F082; genus Limimorpha. The sequence continues at coordinate 5,378 of JAZLGA010000037.1, forward strand.
ATTCCGACACCGTCGTTAGTGAGACTATATTTCTTGCCGGCATAGGCAGCAAAACGGTCTATCACCACCTGGCCAAAGGCATAATGGTTGCGGAAAACACCGATGAAAGCCTTGAACGCTCCGTAGCCCATACGTTGCCGCATAAAATCATATACTGCGACATATCCCTTATGGCGAAAAAGCATATAGAAAGGCACCACAAAGGCCATCACTGCATAAGGGATACGCACGCTAACATGCCTCATCAGCCATATCAGACCTCGCTGCATCAAGGGTGTGCCATCAGTTTTGCCTGACCATTGGTTGTGCTCGAGTTCAGCCATAAGCAAACACAAATCCTATTTTTCGCCCACGTTTGATTCGATATAGTCGCAAAACTGCTCGTAAGTCTTGACCTTAGTGAGATCTTCAACTTTAATCCTAAAGCCAAAAATCTTTTCGACTAAAACAACTATATCAACAAAGTCGAGGCTGTCGATGCCTAAATCCTCCTTGAGAAGGGCCTCGGACTTAATTTTGTCAGTGTCAATTTCAAGATCCTCGGTAAGAAAATCTCTGATTTTTTCGTCTATTTCCTGTCGTGTCATATTTGTTTCAGAGAATATATCTTGATAACTAAATAATGTTTTTCATTTTGCAAAAATAAAGAAAAACTAATAAATAGAGGAATTACGAGAGGATATTTTTTGAAAATCATTTAAAACTGTTTTTAATGTGTAATATGAAAAACGAAACCAGTTAGATATCCTATTGGCCTCGTCTTCTTATCTATGATAACTTGACTAAATCTGTAAATCAAAAGACATTCCAGGTGACACATGAAATAAAAATTGTATCTTTGCCATAAAATATGCCAACGCATGGTAGGCGTTATGTATGCGATTTAGAGGCAGAACACAAACATATTGCAACCAAATAAAAAATTGAAACTATGAAAAAGACATTATTGACATTGTTCATTATCCTTGCAGGTGTAGTGACAGCTACAGCAAAATCAGACGTTGAATTGCTGAAAGGCTCATTGAATGAGTTGAAAAGCTCTAACGCAAAGGTGTTTGTCCGCTGGGACTATAAAAACAGCACAATAGAAGAAAAGCCCGTGACGACTTACCTCAAAGAGCGTGGTGCCGAATGGGAACGCGACTATCCAGCTGAACTCGCGCGTGCAGAAAAATCTTTCAGAGATCGCCTAAACAAAAAGTCAAAAGACATTTCAGCAGTGACAGAAGAATCTGATGCCGACTATGTCATCGTGATGAAAGTCAAGGATTTCAACTATGGACAAACTGCGTTGACCGTAGTTGTAGGTTTCGGCTCTGGCGATGCCCGCCTTTACGGGACTATGGAAATATACAAAAAAGGCCAAAAGGAGCCCATTGCCGTGCTTGGTGTTGACGGTGTTCACGGCAGCGGATATGGCAGCGAGTTGCGCCGCGAGACCACCTATTGCGACTTGGCAGACAACCTCGCCAAGATGATCAAGAAGACTAAGTAACAACAACCTTCGACGATGACTGCGGAACACGGGAGTCGTTTTGGCTGCTCTAGTCACGAGTCACAAAGTCGCAAGTCTGACAAATCATTAAATCCACATTGAAATGAACCTCTTTCCTGAATTAGAGAAAGTGTATGGCCACGAGCAGATGTCGGCAGGACAGGCACAGAAACAAGCCGAGATGATAGCGCACGGCCCTATTGTCTTTCAAATATCGCGCATCATGCTGAAATGGGGCATCTTCGAGATGCTACGCTTCAGTAACAATGGCTTAAGCCTTGATGAGATAGTTGAGAAGACCGGCAAGTCAAACTATGCCATCAAAATTCTGCTTGAGGCATCGCTCAGCATCGGCACTGTGCTAATCGACACTAAAACCAACCGATACACGCTGTCGAAAACGGGATGGTTCCTGCTGAACGACCGCCGCAACAAAATCGACATCGACTTCAACCACGATGTAAACTACATTGGCATGTTCGACCTTGAAACGGCCTTGGATGAAGGTCGCCCCGCAGGATTGAAACACTTCGGCGAATGGCCGACCATCTATGAAGGCCTCTCGTCATTGCCCCCACAGGTGCAGAAAAGTTGGTTCGGATTCGACCATTTCTATTCCGACCAGTCGTTTGCGCAGGCTCTTGAGGTAGTGTTTAAGGACAAGCCCAAAACACTTTTGGATGTGGGCGGCAACACGGGTCGTTGGGCCTTGCAATGCGTTGCTCACAACAAGGACATCAACGTTACCATCATGGATTTGCCGCAACAACTTGAGATGATGCGGCGGAACATCAGCGGCATGGAAGGCGCAGAACGCATCGATGGCTATGCCGCCAATTTGCTCGACGAAAACACCGTTTTCCCGACCAACAAGCACTACGATGCCATCTGGATGAGCCAATTCCTCGACTGCTTCAGCAAGGAACAGATAATCAACATCTTGAAGAGAGCCGCCAAGATAATGGATAACGGCACTCAGCTCTATATTATGGAAACATTCTGGGACCGCCAACGCTACGAGACCGCCGCTTTCTGCCTCACCATGACGAGCGTTTACTTCACCGCAATGGCCAACGGCAACAGCAAAATGTATCACTCCGACGACATGGCCGATGCCGTCCGACAAGCGGGACTGAAAGTGGAAAAAATAGTGGATAACAACGGACTGGGGCACAGCATCGTTACATGTAAGAAGTAATATGTTACTTGTTACCCATTTCTGTTAGTTTTTGATAATCAATCTTTCCCATGCCTGCGGTGGGCAAATCGTCCAACACCTCTATTCTTGACGGTCGTAGATAAGAAGGTAGATTATTAGCGCAATATTGTTGCGCGAGCTTGATTCCTATTGGGGCATTGTTACTTTGTTTGAGTACTACAAAAGCTATGGGCAATTGGGCTTGCGGATGCTTTGGGTCTGTGGTTCCTACCACAGCGCAAGCTGCAATAGCATCGCACTCGGCCAAAACCGACTCTATCTCTATTGGAAACACTTTTGTGCCGTCGGCAAGAACCAACATGCGCTTTTTCCTTCCTATGACAAACAACTCATCGTGTTCATTAAGATAGCCTATATCGCCAGTGTGTATCCAATCCAGACCGTCATCATGCTTACGTATAAGTTCTCGGGTGGCATCAGGGTTTTTGTAGTAGCCAAGAACCTTTTCGGTGGTGCACACGCATATTTCGTCATCCACGATCTCGACCATTTTGTTGTCGATAATGTAGCCAGAATATCCTTTCTCATATTTTCTATCGCTTGACTGCGGAGTCATGGCTACAACTCCAGCCGTCTCAGTCATACCGTATGCTTTAGTGACACAATACCGACAACCGCAAGCTGAAAGGAATTCGTTTATGTCACGCTCGAATGAGGGCGCTATTTCCTCGCCGCCAAGGTTGATTGTTTTAATAAATGATAAGTCAGGCAAATGTTTCCTGTCAATATGGTAAATGCAATCCCATACCGAAGGAACAATCCCGATATGCTGCGCTTTGTGTTTTACTATCAAATTGACAAAATTCTCGGCTTTCCATATAGGTTCAATACATATCTGCAAGCCAAAGCACAACGGAAAATGTACGGTGGTGAGGAATGGTGTGAACGCAAAAGGAGGAATAAGATTAAGTACTCTTTCTCCTGGTTGGGGACAGGTGTGACTTTTTATGGCCAAAAGTGTGGGGATGGTATTTTCGATTGTCAAAAGCACACTTTTGGTTGAGCCTGTTGTGCCAGAGGTTTGAAAAATTAATTGAGGTTCGTTGGGCTGCCATTTGTAGAGAACAACATCCTCCTTGGCTCCTTTTGTAATATCAAACCAATGCAAAAATCTTGAGTCTTTCAAAAAAGCTATCCTTCTCCCGTTGAACAACTCGCCCAAAGCAAACCAGAACGAAACCTCTTTAGGGAAAGATTCACAGCCGCGCATCACCACAATGTGTTCAACTTTAATTTTATGACGAGCCTTACTGATAGCTTTTAAATTGAAATTCATTATAAAAAGGACCTTCGACTCAGTCAATTCCGTCAGTTCAGCTATTTTGCCAGGAGTGAACCGCACATCGATGGGGCAGGCTATGGCTCCTATTTTGTTGATGGCGTAAAACAGCGCAAAGCATTCGGGCGACGAGGGCAACGCCAAAGAAACAACGTCGCCGTGCCGCACACCCAAACGCCACAAAGCCGATGTCGCCTTGTCAATCAGTTTGCCGAACTGACCAAAGGTGATTGACATTCCGAAGTAAGTCATAGCCACCAAATCAGGCATCTCTTTGGTATTCCTTGTTACTTCAGAATATAAGTTTATAATTCCCCTGTTCTCTATTAGCATTTTTATTGCAAAATTAGCATGAAATAACGTCATTTAACTCATTGTCAAACTAATAGGAAGTATGCTTTTTGCAGTATATTGGTATGCATTCTGCTTACTATAATGCTGTGCGTATTGGCAGTTGCGAGATAGGGTTTCTTATATATTTGTTATTTAATAAAATGAAATAGAAAATGTCCTTATCATCTTTGTTGTGTTTGATAGCTTTTACTTTATTCGCATGTTATAACATACTGATTATAACTCTTTTTGGGATACCCATGCATTATTCGAAAAGTTATTATCTTTTGAAAGAGCACAAACACTCCCTTCGGATTCTTACACCATTACTATGGTTTCTTCTCATCGTCACAATTTTTCCCGCTTGGATTATTATTAACCGCGAAATAGGCACAAATGAGTCAGAATTGTTTGAGTGGGAGATTTTTGCCACAATGTTTTTCATTTTAATGATAATGGTTCTCCCTAATTACAAACATTCGCCAATTGTTGCCCTACTACACTATTTATCGGCAGTTGGTGCGGCTTTGGCATCCTTAAGTTGGATAGTTATTGTTAGACCCGATATGATGTACACCATCCTGATTAGCTTTGTTCTGATAGCCCTTGCTTCCACAATAACCAAGACAGCCCGCTCCGGTTTTTTCTTTTGGTTGGAGCTTGGTTGTGTGTTTTGCCTATCAATAACAATATTCCTAATATCCATAAAACCAACCCCGACTTCCCTATAATGACAATGATATGAATAGCCTTCCAAAAATAATATGCCTGTTGCTGTTTACCATCACAACCTATCAGAATCAAGAATACCGTACCCAATGCGCTGTCGATGTCAACGCCCCAGCCTCATCGTCTGACATGGTGATAGACCAGTTGGTCTATGATTTCCAATATGACTTTGAGCACTTGTTCAAATGGGCTTTCCTTAACTTGGGCAAGCAAAACGATGACGACCGCGACGCGCTTTTGCTTGCGAGCAAAAGCATAACATATATTCCCGAAGAGGAATACGGCAAAATAGTTCTTGATGTAATAATCCCCCATTTCACCACATTTAGGGATGTTACCGTTGAAGGCATTATCTCTGACCACAGGCAGGTGTCGGGGTATGCTCCCGATTGTGTGTCAGACGGCTTGACTATGGAAAAAATACCCACCTGGACACGTCACATGTACATTGAAGCCCACAAGACCGGCATAGTTTTCAAAAAAGCGTATGGGAATATCTATGTCATACCCGTTTCCGAAACTAAATCCGTATGGTACATCGACATAAATTTCAATTTCTCATGGCTGCTACGTACCTTTATGACACGCAGGATATACAGAAACACCATTCAATGGAGGGTTGAGCAATATTTAAACAACCTGAAAACAGCCGCCGAAAACCCCGAAACTATGGAATAATCTTTTTATTGTGATATGTTAAGCGTTACGTGCAATCGTAAAAATATTCTTTTGTGGATATTGACGACTATCTTTGTTCTTGGTAATATCAAGGGA
>JAZLGA010000038.1:0-14862 GCA_045616045.1 Bacteroidales bacterium
GGAGCAACGGTGAAGTTGAAACCGCTTACTGTTGTCGAGGCATCGGGTTCAAGAGTGTTGAAGCTTCCGTTGGGATTGCCGAAAGTGATGTCTTGGCTTCCGCTGGAAAGTGTAATGTTTGTTGTGCCTGAAGTGGGCTCAACGCCTACGTTTTTAAAAACGATGGAAAGAGGTGTCTGGTCGCCAACGTGTGTTGAGTTGGGATTGTAGCTGTCAACAGATATAAAAGGTCCTTCATTAGCTATCACATCTATTGTCTTTATGTAAGGCTTGCGTTGTTGACGTGTGACAACGATGTTGGCTTTAGTCACATTTGTGAAAGGAGTAATGGCTAATGAAATCACCCCGGATGAAGGAATGGTGGCTGCTCCATAAATCTCATTGTTATATGTGATGGCAACGTATGAACCAGGATCTGCACTGATGTTGAAACTGTTTTGGTTAATCATGATAACTGCGTCATGGGTGATGTTGTTTTCTTCTGGTATTGTGTTGTATGGCATTATTGAGCCATCGCCAATGATGTGGTATGCTTGCCAATAATAAAGAGGGGTGGTGCTGGTTTGATAGCTGCCTGTGGAATGTGCGTTTGTGACAGACAAGTTGCCGAACATTAACAATGCTGACAAGGTGTTATATGATTCGTCTTGCCAATAAGTGTCGTAGAAACCAGTTGTGGTGTTTTGTAATGTAGGTGTTGTGCTGAATGTGTTGGTTGCACCAACGCCGAAATAGTAGTCCTCGTACCAATATGTCTCGGGGCATGAGCCTATATAACTGACAGCGCCTTTGTTGTTGCCACGTAGCAAAACCTCGGCTAAGCAGGTACTTGAATAACCGAAGTTGGCTGCCAAGCAGCAGTTTCCCATGGCTACGAATGGCATGTTTGTGTTTGTCAAGTCTTCGGCATCGCTTGTTGTGAATTGTGGGTCTGCCCATTCTCTGTTGTCACCGTGGGCTGTGTAGTTAACAAAACCGACTCCAGTGTTCATCTTGTCGTAGCATCCAGAATATGAGTTCAAGTATTTGTAAACATTGTTCATTCCGTGGTTGGAATTGAAATAGTTGTCGGCGGCATAGTTGATGGTGGGCCGTCCTACTGTTGGATTCCAATTGTTGTCTGCTCCTGCGATTAGAAGCGCATTGGCAAGATATGAGTCGTCGGGGAAGGTGTATTTTTCGTACATCAATATCTTGTTTATGACGCTGGTGGCTTCTTCGGCTGTTTCGACACTCATGCGGCTGTATAGCATCTCCGGGAAATAGTCGCTGTCTGTGCTGTAGTATTTAAGGTCTGAAACTTTTTCAGTCGCTGTCTGTGATGCTGTCATTGAGGCTGGCACTTGGGCCACGTCGCCTATTACTACCACGAATGTGGGAGCGTCGCTTTGGTATTTCGACTTGATGAAGTTTTGGATGGAAGTGGCTGTCGTGCCTACTGAAGATTCGTCGGTGTAGTGGACATCCATATAGAAGCCTTTCATGGTCTTCCATTCAACCCATGGCTGTATGGCAGACTCGAATGTGCGTTTTGTGATTACAAGCATCTTGACGGGGAATGTCCAAAGGTCGGGATTGTCGGTGAAGGCGTCGCGCATGCTCTCAGCGTTGAACATTTTGTCGTAGATGCTTGAGAAATAGGGTGAGAAAGTCTTTTTGAAGTGCTCGTCAGAAGCGGTCTTGTCGTAATTGCTGTATTTGACGGTGACTTTGATGTCGTTGAAGACCTTTATCTTACCTTCGACAGGCGAGTACTGGACAGGGTTGACCTCAAGAGCGGCGATTTGTATGCCACGCATAGTGCCAAGTATCTTCACTTGTACCATTTCGCGCTCAAGACCGCCTTTGGCTTGATATGCAGCTTTTTTGTATTTGAACTCGACATCCTTTTGGTCTTTTCTCACCGAAGGTTGTTGTGGCATTATCTGATTGTTGATGCCAAAATCAGCCAAGTTGTATTCGGCAATGTTGTAGTCGTCAATCGAGACCTTGATGTCGTTGACGCCATAAGGTATGGCGATGAGTTTATGAACTGAAGGCAGCGAAGGCTCTCCTGGCTCGCCAGTGTTGAAAGTGTTATCCATCGTCAATGCGGTGAATGCGCCTTTTTCAGTCATTACGTCATTCGCTTGAATGCTACCAAATGAAAATTCGGCTTGTATGCCGTTGGCATTTGAATTGATGCACCTTTGGCTTGAAGACCTTTGCAACTCTATTGTTGTCTGGGCTGTCAAATTGATGCATAGCAGTGTGATGGCTGCAGCCATCATAACTGATAAAAATCGAACATGTAACTTCATAATGTAGTATTTAACGTTAGTTATATTCAAATTGTCGCAAATATATTCATATTTTTCGAATTGTTTGTAAATAAAACTATTTTTTTTATTTTTTTTTGATATGTTATATCTGGCAAAAGAAATGGTAGATTTATAGAAAAAAAAGAGGATTCACCAAAACATTTGGTTTGGTATGAATCCTCAAATAATTATTTGTCCAATATGAAGCAGATTATTGCTTGACTAATTTCTTTGTGACAATGCCATTTGATGTGGTTATTTGCATGTAATATTGGCCGTGTGCCAATCCGCTCATGTCAATCTGAACGGTGTTGCCGTTTGTCTTTGTCTCATTTATTGTTTGGCCAAGCATATTGCAGATGCGTACATGTTCTATTCTTTCTGCCTTTATGCTGACAAGGTCCTTCGTCGGGTTAGGATATACGCAGACTTCATTGCTTGTCTTGGCAATGCCATCAATATGTACTGTGTATTCGGCACTTCCTTTACATCCGAATGCGTCTGTGCCAGTTACGGTATAGACAGTCGTCTCTGTTGGTGATATGGTTATGCTTTGCGTAGTTTCGCCTGTGCTCCAAATGTATGTCTCGGCACCTTCGGCTGTCAGTGTGACTGTGTACGGCTCTTCTGTTCCTGCCTCAGCTGTAATGCTAATGTCGGCTGTTCCTGTGCCTAATGTAAGGTGTAAGACTATGATGCTGTCGCAGCCGTCTGCTGTTGCGTTTGGCACTGTGTAGGTCACACCGCTGACCGATGAGGTGTAAGTCACGCCATTGCGCCAAGTGTAGCTGTCGCAAGCCTTGGTACTGAACTCATAGGTTACGTCTTCGCAATCGCCACCACTTGAGATAGAGGCAGAAGCACTGTTTGAGTCTTCAGAAACACCTCCATTAGAACAAATGCTTTTTACTGTGTAAGAGTATGTGATTCCTTCAGCGGCTGTATTGTCGGTGTAACTTGTTCCTGTGATGTTCGAAGCAAGCAGTGCGCCGTCACGGTAAACATTATAGCTTGAGGCTGTAGAAGATGCTGTCCATGTCAAGGTTATTGAAGAAGAGCCTGCTGTGGCCCCAAGGTTGGTGGGGGCGTAGCACTCGGTAATGGGTGCACTTCCGCAGTCTGTTGTGAATGTCGCTATTGTTTTATTGCTTTGATTTTTAAGGTCTCCGGCCTTGCAGCTATAAATCACGTCTCCATCCACGTATGCTATATTGACGGAGCATTCAGAATCGTAGTCACCTCCATTAAACACTACAGTCACACCTGTGTCATGGTTGATTGATAAAGTGTAAACTTTTAATGTGTCGCACTTGTTGCTGATTGAATAATAATAGCTTTTTGGCAGTTCAAGTGTTTGTGACACAGTTCCATCGTCAAACGAAACAGTAAGTGTTGCGCCATTCCAACCGTCGCCGTAGGAGTCGCGCAAGGAGAAGATTACGTCGCACTCGCATGGTCCGCTTGCCCCTTCAAGTGTCAGGCTAACGGCATCGCATTTGGCTTCAGCATTTTCATATACCGCTGCAACTTGATAGTTGTAAGTGCCAATGCTAAGGTTGCTGTCGGTGTACTCTGTCTCAGTCACATTTGAGGCGATGAGATTGCTGTTGCGATAAATGTTATAGCTTGAAACCAGTGATGGAGCTGTCCATGTTAGTTTTGTGCCGCTGCCGCAGTTAACTGATGTAGCAGTAAGGTTTGTGGGTGGGGTTACTACTTGCACAGAGACATAGGCATATCCTGACTCACCATTACTTGTGACTGTGGCTTTGTAATTTGTTGTTTCAGTGGGTGTTGCTGTTGGCTGCTGAATGTTTGCGTTGTTGAGCGAGCCTGCTGGCATCCAACTGTAGGTGTATGTCGTCCCGCCTGTTGCTGTGGCATTAAGAGTAGAACTGCTGCCCAATGCTATGATGGAAGGAGTGGCAGTGGCTTTGACACTGATGCTTGAACTGACTTCAATGTTGATTGTGCCAAAATAGGGCTGATATTGTTGGCGTGTCACGACAACATAAATTTTGCCGCTATTGGGTATTTCTTCAGTGAATTCAACAGTGGCGACGCCTGATGTGTTTGCCACACCAACGCCATAAATGACAGAACTGTTGTCGGTTACTGCAACATAAGAACCTGCCACTGCATTTACTGTTATTGATTTAGAACCTGGTTCTACTGTTTCGGGAATGGTCACACTGTTAACCTCTGGCTTTGTGATGAACGGCATGACTGAGCCGTCACCAAAGGTGTGGTAGAACTGGAAGTAGTAATGTGCTGAGTTTTTGCAGTTGCCATCGGTGATTCCTGATGTGGTATAGTTGCTGCTCACTGCTTGCTGAACAGCAAGGTTGCCCAAGTACAAAAGCGATGATGCTGAGTTCCAGTACTCGTCGGTGAACATTATGTCATAAACACCTTTTGAAGACCCTGACACTGAAGGCGTGTTGCCTGCCGAATAAGAGTGTGCTCCTACAGCCCAATAGAAGTCTTCATACCAATAAGAATAGGGTGAACATCCAACATAAGCTATTGCACCTGCATTGGGAACACGTATCATTGCTTCGGCAAAACAAGCATCGGTACCTATTGATGAACCTGGAGAATAATCAGTACTTGTATTGTTGAAATTGCCAGTAAGGCAGCAGTTGCCGACAGCAAAGAAATATTTTCCAGAATTGGTTAGTGATGCAACTTGTTTTGCCGTCAGTTTTGGTTGATACCACTCTTGTTTGTCGCCGTGAGCAGTGTAGTTAACGAAGCAAGCTCCGTTGTTGATGCCTTGGTATGCTCCATTGTTGCTGCCGCTATATCCAGATGTGGAACTTGTCGATATGGTAGCCTTGATGGTGCCGTTCTCGAAGCCACCGTATATGGTGCTGCTTGTGTTGAAGTAGTTGTTGGTGGCGTAGTTGATGGTTGGCTTGGCGACTCTGCTTGTCCAATTGGAGTCCCAACCGCCAACAAGAATTACATTATTAAGGTAATCACCATTATCGGTGAACTCATATTTCTCGTATGTCAGCACCTTATTTATATAGTTTGAAAGCTGGGTTGTGTTCTCAACAGACATGCGGCTGTAGTACATGTCGGGGAAATAGTTGCTGGTGCTTGAAGTCGTGAAGTTGACCGAAGAATAGCCAAGGTCAGATGCACAATTTTCATCAACGTTCTTGGTCATGTATTGTGGGACTTGGTCGGTGTCGCCGATGATTATTAGATATGTGTATGCGTTGCCGGCAGAAACGGAGGCATTGTATTTAGTCTTGATGAAACTTTTTATGTTGGAAGATGATGTGCCAGTCTCATCGGTATAGAATATATCAACATAATAGCCTTTTTGTAGCTTCCATTGTAGCCATGATTTTAATGAATTGTTGTTCTTGAAGCCTGAGTAGCATATCACTAGCATCTTCACTGGGGTGTTGTACATGTCGGGATGGTCGGTGTAAGCGTCTTTGCTTCCTTTTCCGCCCATGAGCATGTCAATGTTGAAGATTTGTTCGTACACGCTGTTGAAAGCTGGACTGAAGGTGTTTGAGAAAGTCTCGGCAGTAGTGGCTGCATCACCGTTTTGGAACTTGACTTTTATGTTTATGTCGTTGAATACCTTCACTGTTCCTGCTGCAGGGTTATAGCGCACAGGTTGTACAATCAGTCGGCCGATGGTGATGCCACGCATGGTACCTATTACCTCGACAGAAGCGATGGCGTCGTCGTTGTAGCTGTTGCGAGTATAGGCTGCATTGCTAACCTTGTACTCGACAGTGCTGGGGTCGATGTTTTTGCGTATTGGTGCTTGCCTGGCAGATACTTTGCCTATGCCATAGTCGCTGAGAGTGTATTCTGTCTCTGAATAGTTGCCTAACGAAACAACCGGTGTCGCTCCGTCAGGTATGGCAATAAGTCTGGTAATCATAGGCAACTGTGGAGCCCCAACTTCACCGTTTGGAAACGCTCCGTCAATGAAAATCTCGGAGAACTCGCCCTTGTCATTGCTGACGGGTTCGCTTTCAATAGAGTTGAATGAAAATGTTGTGTTGAAGCCTTGCTCGCTGCTCGAATTCAGTGTGGCTCCAGCATTCGATGTCCTGGTTAGTTCAATGCGCCCTTGGGCATTAGCGTTGATGTGAACTAAAATGCTTACGGAGGCAAACAGGATGACTGAAAATAGAATTTTTCTCTTCATGTTTTTTTTTGCAAAAATACATTATAAGAGAAAAGGAGTGTTTGGCAAAAATGCTTAAATGTTTATCTATTTGTCTTTAAAATCTCCTTGTATTTTTTGTTGTCTTCAAGAAACTCAATGGCTTTTTTAACAGTTTTGTCTTCTTTGACTATTGCCATGTAGTAATATGCTTGGCCATACAAGTCTCTTGCTATGAGGGCTTTGAGTTGTAGTTTTATAAAGTCTTCTGAACGGGCGTACTCGTCGTCTTTCCATTCTATTTTGCTTGTTTCGGCCATTTCTTTAATTTGGCTTGTCATCGTGTCGCTGATGAAGAAGTGTTTGTCGAAACTGTCATAATCCTTGTATGTTTTCTCCATGTTTGCTCTGTTCTTGATGGCATAGTCTGCAGCGAATTTGTTTACTATTCCTTTTCTTATAAGGTTAGTGTATAGTTTGCTGCTGAAAGTGGTGTCGGCAGGGGTGAAAATGTCGGGCATGATGCCTCCGCCTCCATAAACAATCCTTCCATTGTCGGTTATGTATTTCAGTGAGTCCGGGAATTGTATGCTGTCGGCATGGAAATACTCACCGCGTTCCATTCGTTTGGTGAGTTCCTTGTAATAGTCTTCCGCACCTTGTTCGTAGGGTCTTTGTATGCAGCGTCCGGTAGGGGTGTGGTAGCGTGCTGTGGTAAGTCTTACCTGAGAGCCGTCGGGTAAGTTGAAAGGTCTTTGTACAAGGCCTTTGCCGAATGAGCGTCGTCCTATGACGATGCCACGGTCGTGGTCTTGTACCGCGCCAGAAGTGATTTCGCTGGCCGAGGCAGAGCCCTCGTCTATGAGGACAGCCAGATGACCTTTTGTAAAGTACCCTTTCTTGTTGCTTTTCCACTCCTGACGTGGTGTCTTGCTGCCTTCAGTATATACGATTAGCTGGTCTTCTTTGAGCAATTCGTCAACAATCTCAATGGCTGTGTTGAGGTAACCACCTGTGTTTCCACGAAGGTCGAAGACAAGTGATTTCATGCCGTTTTCTTTCAAACTGTCGATGGCATTACGGAATTCTTTGTCTGATTCTTGTGCAAAACGGTCTAATTTGATGTATCCAATATTGTCGTCAAGCATGAAATAGGCGTTTATGCTGTTGAGCGGTATCTTGTCGCGTGTTATCTCGAAGTCAATTAACTCCGGGTCGTCGCCGCGCTTCACGCTGACAGTGACTTTGGTGCCTTTCTTGCCTCTAAGGTGCTCCTGCACAAATTCGTTGTCAACATTTTCGCCAAAAGCGTCCTTTCCGTCAATTTTAATGAACTTGTCGCCTGCCATGATGCCCATTTTCTCAGATGGCCCTCCTGCTGTAGGACTGATGACGGTGATGGTGTCTCGTATCAGTTGGAACGTTACCCCGATGCCTTCAAAACTGCCTACCAATGGCTCGTTTGCCTTGGCTACGTCGTTTTTTGAGATATATGCCGAATGTGGGTCGAGTTCCTTTAGCATGGCCACTATGGCTTTTTCAGTGACGCTGTCGCTATATGCTGTGTCAACATAATAGTTATCAATAAGATAGAGCAATGTGGCAAATTTTTGAGAGTTGACCTGTACGCGTGTCTGGGCAGAAATTGTCTTAGGTGAAAATGCGATTGCAAGACTTAATAGAATGATTGTCAATAACTTGTGTTTCATGATAATGTGCAAATGTTATATTTGTTTTCTGGTTTAGCAAAGATATTTAAAGTCAAATATTGTTGTTTTTAGCTGATAATAGTCTTTTTTGTTATCTTATTATCTCTGTGTTTCCTCCCATGATTCGAATAATGGCCGAACTTTCAGACGGCTTGTCCTCGTCTTGTCTGATGCCTGCAACGTAGTCAACAGAGGCTTTTATCTGCTGGCTTATCTCCTTGAAGGCATGTGGCGTGGGCTCACCCGACAAGTTGGCTGATGTCGATACAATTGGTTTGCTGAAAAGGCGTATCATCTCGCGGCAAAACTTGTCGTTCACAATGCGTATGGCAATTGATTTGTCGGCTGATATGTTGTGTGCAAGGCCTCGACTCTCCTCGTATATTATTGTGGTTGGCCTGTCGGCTTTTTTTATGATGTCGAGAGCTGTCATGGGGAAGTTGAGTATGTGTTCTTTCAGCATCTCTATGGAATCTACGAGCACAATTAGGCTTTTGTTTGCAGGCCTCTGTTTTATCTCGAATATGCGGTCGATGGCTCTCGCATTGGTGGCGTCACAACCCAACCCCCAAACGGTGTCGGTGGGGTAGAGCAAGGTGCCGCCTTGGCTTAGAACGTCCGCACATCGGCTGACTTCTTCCTTAAAATAGTTTTCTGAAATCATCAGTGCATTGTTTAAAAGTACGCAAATTTACATTTTATTATCAAAAATACAGCACACATAATCCTATTTTTAGTCATTAGACCTCTGTTCACCAAAAAAAATGCTATTTTTGCAATTGAATTGCCAGATGGCAAGACAAATATTGAAAATAATAACCAGAAAAATTATTTTACTTATGGACATGCTAAAAGACAAAACCGCCCTTGTCACTGGTGCTGCACGCGGAATAGGAAAATCTATCGCATTGCGTTTTGCATCAGAGGGTTGCAATATAGCATTCACTGATTTGGTGATAAATGAATTGGCCCTTGAAACCCAAAACGAGCTGGAGGCTTATGGCGTAAAGGTAAAGGCCTACGCATCCGATGCATCCGATTACGAAGCTACTCAAAATGTGGTAAAACAGATTGTGGAAGATTTCGGCACTGTCGATATTTTGGTAAACAATGCCGGCATCACCAAAGATACTGCCCTAAAACGCATGGGAGAAGCCGATTGGGATGCTGTGATAAAAGTCAACTTGAAATCTGTGTTTAACTTCACCAAGGCTGTCCAGCCTGTGATGTGGAGACAAGGGTGGGGTAGTGTCATCAATATGAGTTCCGTGGTCGGAGTGGCAGGCAATGCCAATCAATGCAACTATGCCGCCTCCAAAGCGGGAATAATAGGTTTTACCAAGGCTGCTGCCAAAGAAATGGGCGTTCGACATATACGCCATAATGCCATTGCACCTGGTTTTATCATGACTGAGATGACAAAACAACTCCCTGAGGAAATGCTGAAACAGTGGGAAAACAATATCCCGTTGCATAGGGCTGGAACTCCCGAAGACATCGCCAATGTAGCCTTGTTCCTTGCTTCCGACCTGTCGTCTTATGTTACAGGACAAGTCGTGAATGTTTGTGGTGGCATGTGCATGTGATATGACATAGTCTTATGAACGAGATTGCTTTTCGTATTTGGATGCCTCTGTTGGCACTCGCCGTTGGAATGGCACTTGCCGCTGTGTTGTATCTAAAAAACAAAAGGCAATATTACGACAAGTGGCTGACAGCTATTCTCTTTTTGCTGCGATCCATTGCCGTGGCCTCTCTCGTGCTCCTTATAATAAATCCTTTTGTTACAATAAAAAACAGAAGGGTGGAGCAACCTCTTGCTGTTCTGCTGCGCGACAATTCTGCCTCAGTGGCACTCTGTTCCGATTCTTTGTTCTATAAAGACACTCTGCCGTCTAATGTCAAAAGGCTAAAAGATGTTTTGTCAGAACACTATGAAGTTGAGGAATACCTTTTTGGAGACTCTCTCCGCTTAGGCTCGTCGTGCGACTATGCTGACAAAACAACTGACTTGTCAGAAGCCTTGTCCAAGCTCAAACGTGATTATTATAAACGTAATGTTGGAGCAGTGGTGCTTTTTAGCGATGGCATCGTCAATAGGGGTAATGATGTCGTTCAAGATCTGGCCCAATATCCATTTAGGGTGCATAGCTTGGTAATGGGCGACACAACGCATTATCCCGACATGATGGTGAAAGACATCCGAGCTAACAATAGCGTGTCGTCTGGCTCCACATTCCCGATACAAGCTGTGGTTAGCGCCGACAATTGTAGGGGTGCTACTATGACCGTCGGTCTTGAGAAAGACGGCAGGAAAGTGTCGGAAAAGAGCATAGAGGTGTCTTCCGATAATTTCGCACGTGAAGAGGTCTTTCTTGTGAATGCCGACAAGGCAGGCGTGCATCATTATGTCGTAAGGGTGTCTGGCATAGATGACGAGCAGACTGACGACAACAATAGCAGGTCGGTGTTCGTTGAGGTTAGGCCACAGAAATACAAAGTCCTAATGATGGCATCATCGCCTCATCCTGATATGGCTGCTTTGCAAGCGGTAATGGACGACAATTTCGACGTTGGAATATATACCTCTTGCGATGCAGCACCAGACCTTTCTGACGCCGATGTGCTTGTGGTGTGCGGCACTCTTACAAGTGAGCAAATCGAATCACTTGACAATCAATTGGAACAATATAAGGCACTCCCTCTGTTTTTCATCTTCGGAGCAGGGACGCCGGTAGAGCAGTTCAACAGTCTTCAGAAGGTGTTCACCCTCTCGGAAGGCTCGACAAATTCAATGCTCGATATAAAGGCTGACTACAATGCCGCCTTTCCTCTCTTTTCAATGCCAGAAGCACATAAGGCAAAATTTTTCCCGCCTCTTTCGTTCCCTTATCTTAATATAAAGGTCAACCGCCATTATGACGCGCCCTTGTATCAAGAGATGATGGGTGTAAAATCGTCAATGCCGCTGCTTTCGTTTGCTGACGACGGACGCAAGATGGCTTTCTTATTTGGTAATGGCGTGTGGAGATGGCGCTTGTTCGACTTTTGCCGTAATGGCAACCATAACACTTTTGATGCCATTTTCTCTAAAACAATCAAATACCTAATAACCGAAAACAACCAATCGTTTAGTGTCCATTATAACGAGGCTTATTATGGCGGCTCTGAAGTCGCTATGACAGCGGTGGTGCGTAACCTTAATAATGAGGTGATAACATCTTCCGACGTCAAACTTGAACTGGAGAATATGACAACAGGCGAAAAGTTTGAGCATGATTTTTATGTCGATGGCGACCAATATGTGGTTAACTTAGGGCATTTGCCGGAAGGTGCGTATCAGTTTGCTGCCAAGACAGAAGCTGGAGGACGCAAACTTGTGCGAAACGGTACTTTCTTTGTGGCTAATGCCGGCTTAGAGGCACGGTTTCTCACTGCCAATGCAGGATTGCTCTTGCAGGTGGGGACACTGACAGATGGCAGTTGCCACAATGTGAGGAATATGGAAGAAATTACTTCTATGCTTTTGGACGACAAATCCATAAGTTCTGTTGAATACTTCGAAACTCGTTACAGCGACTTGATTAGCCTTAAATGGATTGTTCTTGTTATTATTGCAGCTTTAACGGCTGAGTGGCTGCTGAGAAAATTATTTGGAGGTTATTAGCCTATTTTGTAAAAAATTGAATATTGAACTGATAAACAATAAATTATAAATAATTAAATTATGAAAATCCAAGACCAAACAATGGTGACTATGACTTACGTCTTGCGTGAAAACGATGAGAATGGTCCAATCTTACAGGAAACTACAAATGAAAATCCTTTTCAGTGTATATTCGGTATGCACCAACTTCTTCCTAAGTTTGAAGAAAACCTTATTGGAAAAGAACCTGGTGACAGTTTTAGTTTCAAACTTTCTCCAGACGAAGCATACGGCCGTCGTTCCGAAGACAATGTTGTCGATTTGGATAAGAACATTTTCTGCCAAAATGGCGTTTTGTTGGAAAGATGTAAGGTTGGAGCTCAGTTTATGATGCAGAGCCGTTCAGGACAGCCTTTTGCCGGTGTCGTTGTGGCCATCACCGATGACTATGTGAGAATGGACTTTAACCATGATTTGGCTGATAAGTACTTGCATTTCTCAGGCTCTATTATTGATGTGCGCGAAACCACTGACGATGACTTCAAGTGTGGTGGTTGCGATGGTGGCTGCGGAAGTGGTTGCGATGGCACTTGCAGTTGCGACAGCGGATGTGGCGGTTGCTGCTGATTGTGTGTCAGCTATTGACTGTCTGTAGCGTGAAACATTCAACCGCTACATAATTTGTCATTGATAGAAACAAAGCAATATTCTCCTTTTCAGAGGTGTTTTGGATGTGTGTGTTCTTTTGACGTGTTTTTTTTTTGTTATTTCTTCATCAAGCTCTTCCGCCATACTGGCACCTCGTCTAAGATGAGGAAAAACGAGCCATAACTGAGACCGCTGTTAAAAAGAGTACCTCACATTCAGAGTGGCTGCCCATGTTGACATTGTGCTGGCATAATGCTTTGTCATTGTAGGCTCTATGAATGTGTATTCGCCGTTGTTGGCATCCCATTTGATGATGTCGCTACTGTTGAGATATTGCAGGTTGCCCCAACCTCGATATAGCAGGTTAGCTACGTTTTTTATGTCCACACCAAAGTGAATTGTGCCGTTGTTTTTGTTCAAATTG
Source organism: Bacteroidales bacterium (assembly GCA_045616045.1). Classification (GTDB taxonomy): domain Bacteria; phylum Bacteroidota; class Bacteroidia; order Bacteroidales; family F082; genus Limimorpha. Next base: position 12,869 of record JAZLGA010000038.1, read on the forward strand.
CCAAGTTTAACGGCATGTTCGTATTTTAAGTTGAACGTGTTGAAGAAAGGTGCTATGGCGCCTCCGCGTTCTGCATATTCTCCACGATGTCCGTTTAGATATTTGTCGCCTTTTATAAATTCCTCGAAAGCGGCCTTGTTGCTGTTGGACGAGAATGGCATCGAAGCTAATTCGTCAGTTGTGGGAATGTACACCAGGCTGTTGGCGCCACCGTCACCATTGACGTTGCTTGTCATGGTGTAGCTGTAGCGTGAGTAGCTGTTTTCGCCCAAATAAAACAAGTTGGAGCCTTCGTAATAGAGGCTTATCGTTTCACTGTTGCGCTTTCCTTCGTTCCAAACCCAACCAGCGCTGGCCAAAACGTGATGGGGTGATATGTAAGAGCTGTAGCCTAACTCTTGCGAATTGGTCCCGTTCACGCCGAAAGTGTTGCTTGTAAAGGCTGTCATAAGCTGGTCGCCGAGGCCGTCAATTACGTTTTTCCCTTGCGAGTAGGTGTAGGCTGCCGACAGTCTCAATCCTATGTCAAATGCCTTAGCAAGACGAACAGTGAGGGAGAAGTAGTGGCCTTTTTGTTCGCTGTTGGTTATATAGTAAGGGTTAATCTTTCCTCCAACGCTGTTCACTATGTTCTCGCTTTCCCAGAAGTCTCTTGTGCCAGGCTCGCCTAGCAGTTGTATGGGGTCGGACTTGGTGATGCCAAGTCGTCTCACTGCCACTGTATTGATATCCTTGCCATAGATGCCTTCAAGTGAAGCCTCTATGTCGTATGGGAGCCTTGCATATAGGGATAGCGACGACTTCCATGTCTGTTGCATCTTCAGGTTCTTGTCCATGATGGTGGCGTACATGGGGGCCGAAAGCTCTCCTGTTTGTAATATGTCTTGGTTGTTGGCGATGATGTCGTTAACATTAGGGTAGAAGTTGATTGGCCTGTTGTATGATATGTATTGGTTTTGTGCCACGTTGCTGTTGCAAACGGTAGTCACAATCCATACCAAAGGAAGACGTCCTGTGTAAAAACCGGTGCTTCCGTTGAGGGTAAGTTTGTTGTTGCCTATTATGTCCCAACAGAATCCCAAACGTGGTGATAGGTTTAGTCTCGCTTTAGGCATGTCGGCGGTAGAGAGCGACGATAGACTGTTGTTACCGTCGGCAATGGCATAATGCACTATCGAGTCGTTGCCGTTGATGTCGGTCAATGTCTTGTCCCATCCGTTGAGAAACTCTGTGTTGGTGTTCATGTCTGCTATTGAAGGGTAGGATGGTAACTCTAGACGCAGCCCGGCTGTCAGCTTGAAACGGTCACTGAAGGTGATTTCGTCTTGAGCATAGAGTGAATATTGTATGTAGTTGAACGAAGGGTAGGCTTGAGTATATGTCTCGTTGTTTCCGAATGTGATAGTGAAGGCAGCCGGTGTTGCTCCGTTAACGAAGTCGTCCCATGAGTTGTAAACGTAATAACCTGCACCTCCTTGCATAAAGCCGTTCTTTGTCTTGTCGAACTCAAACTGCAGTCCGCCGACTATGTTGTGTTTTCCCGTGGTGTAGCTGATCTCATCGGTGGCTATGAAGGTGTGAACGTAACTGCCTGTGCCATAGGTGAACGGGTCGGGACCAAAGGATGTGTAAACGGCCTTGGAGCCGTCTTCAAGGGTCTCCAATATGTCAACAGTGGGGAAGATGTCGCGTGTTAGTTTTCGTGGCTCGTTCTGGAGGGAGTAAACGAAACGCACGGTGTTGCTGAACCGCCCATTAAGGAAAGAGCTGTTGAGTTCGGCGGCCACAGATGTGAAATTGCGCTGTTGGTAATAGCATGAACTCTCAAAATAGAGCGAATAGATTGAGCCACGCCCGTAACTGTTTTTGTTGTACAAGCTGCTGCTCAATGGTGTGATGCTGTTCGATGGTGTTGAGAAGAACTGGTGTTGTGAGGTGCTGAAGCGTATGTTGAAACGGTTGTTGTTGTTGATGTTCCAGTCGAGGCGGGCAAG
>JAZLGA010000039.1:0-8906 GCA_045616045.1 Bacteroidales bacterium
CAGGCACCCGTCTGCTTTGAGGACTATGCCGGTTACAGGAAACTGCCAGAGCAAAAGGATGGAAACAGAACTAAACGAAAAAATATCAAAAATCACTTGCTTCGTAACATAGAAAGCGCAGGCAGGAATCCCTAACGCTGAACGACTACGCTGAAACGCATATTTTAAGGAAACAAATCCGAACCAAATCTTCCATAAATCTCTTTTGGTTTCATTCGGTTAGAACCTTATCCTGTCCGACGTCCCTAATCGGTGTTGTCGGATGGCGCATCTCCGATGCTCGGCTTCTCGGCTTCGCCCCCACTCGCGCCTCGGGTCATGGCGAGGAACGAAGCCATCCAGACTAACAGTCATTGCGAGGAGGCACGACGAAGAAAACCAGACAATGCGTTTGTCCCCATGTATCACGCGTATCTATTGTATTGTCTTTTATAAAGATACGAGCGTCCCTACAAGACTTTGCGAAGCCCCGTAGGGGCGACAGAGGTTTAGCAGTGCACGTGAGTCACTGCTCTGAAACACCCTCATTAATGCTTTACCACCTGCCCATTATACGCGGCAAAGTGAGGAAAAGGTTGGCTCTGAAGGGCGAGCCAACCTTTTGAAAAGCAACACAGCTTTACAGCGTCTTTAATAGTTCCTCAAACACCTCTTGATAGCTCGGTGTCTTTTTGTGGAAACTCTCAAGAACCCTGTCGAAATACCACTTGTGTTCTGGCGGAACACAATCGTAACCGTAGGACATGAATTCAAAATTCACTGTTTTCCAACATAACCCGTTTTCATCAACGCCTTCGGTTATGGTCGTCTCTGGCACGAAGAAAGTTTCACCTTCAAATCCACACTGTATTCTCATAGCAGCATCCCATATTCTTTGTTCAAGCTTAGAATTATACTGTTTGTAATTAAGCACCATTGTTGTATGCAAAGAACGCTTTTGTGTTTGGATCAAAATTTAAGATGTTAGAATTAAGTTTGTTTGGAACAGTAATCTCGACTGTATCGTTTTTCGGCAGTAACGTTGGGCCTTCGTAACAAAAGAACTCTACTAAATCCTGAGTTATTGGAATAACCTTCGTTTCAGATTCACCGTACAATTCAGCGCATCCCTTCTCGTTAGGCATTTGTGATTGCGTTGTTGCTTGCGATGTGGCGCATGACGATAAAACGAGTAGAAAAAAGATAGAATAAATCATTGCTGTCCACTAAAAAATCGATATAGTTCTTTGAAATACTAGTAAAATCAGTTGGTTGCAGAGATTTTGAAGTGAAACGGATTTGAATTTATCTTTGCCGAAAACCAACGGCAGATGAACAAAGACAAATACGTTTTTTCACAACTCACCTCATTTCTGGATAGGAGTCTGTTCAACGACTATGTGCGTAAATATCATGGCGACAAATACGTCAAGTCATTCACATGCTGGAACCAACTTCTTGCCTTGATGTTCGGACAACTGGCAAATCGTGAGAGTTTACGAGACCTGATAGTTGCACTGGAAGCCCATCGCGGCAAATGCTACTTCCTTGGGATGGGGACGCATATCACGAGAAGCAATCTGGCCAAGGCCAACGAGAGCAGGGACAGCCGGATCTTTGAGGACTTCGCCTGCCACATGATAGACGAGGCGAGGCGGAAGAGAGTCACAGACATCTTCAAACTCGAAGGCAATGTTTACGCGTTCGACTCGACCACCATCGACTTGTGCCTCAGCGTCTTTGAGTGGGCGAAGTTCCGAACCACGAAGGGCGGCGTCAAGGTCCACACAATGTACGATGTCAAGAGCCAAGTTCCAGCCTTTGTCCACATCACGCCTGCGGCGGTTCACGACATGAATGCGATGGATGTGATACCCTATGAGCCAGGCTCGTTCTACATCTTTGACCGAGGCTACAACGACTTCAAGCGCTTGTACCGCATCAACGTGCTCTCGGATGCAGAGATAGAACTGACGGGATATTACCCGTCAAAGTACTATCCGAAACGACTGAGACTCATCAGATACTGGGACGAGGAGCAGGGACGAGAGTTCATGTTCCTGACCAACGCCATTGGCCTTTCGGCCTTGCTGGTTGCCGAACTTTACAAGAACCGCTGGCAGATAGAGCTCTTCTTCAAATGGTTGAAGCAGCACCTCAAAATCAAGAAATTCTGGGGCACTTCTGAAAATGCGGTGAAGACTCAGATCTACGTCGCCATCATCACCTACTGTCTGGTGGCTGTCGTCCAACACGACATGCGGCTTGAACGCTCGACCTACGAGGTCCTTCAGATACTGAGCATCTCGCTAACCGACAAGACTCCGCTCAGAGATCTCTTCGAAAAAACTGATTACCACAATGTCAAAGAACAAATCGATAATAGTGAACTGTTGTTATTTAGTTGTTAAACATTCAATTTTTAATCGTCCAAATTTTTAGTGGACACTAGTGATATCTCCTATCAGACAGATGTGCAGACTCCTGCCATGAAGAATGGGGTTGTCAATCCAGAAGCGTTTATGAATGCCCCTATGAGCGAGGCCACACACCTCAGCGAAGAAGATCTAAAGGCTGCGGTTGACAAAACAATCCAATTGCAATCGGCATCTGGTGCCAAGCTTTATCATGTGGAGAAGGGTATTACGCGTTACCTCTGGCTCGCCACCCGCATGGGTATGCCCACCGTGAAGGATGCCCCTGGTATTGAGATTGTGCAGACGTATAATCTGCTGACCCATGACCAGATTGCGGGGATGGTGATGAATAAGCTGGTGTAAGACAAATAAAAATTGAATGCGGACAGATAGTAACAACAACGAAATCTGGGTATTACCTTCTCATTCAAACAAGGATTATGAGAGATTGCTCTATAGTGAATCTGGCACATTTTATATAGATAACGAGGGTGTAGTGCAACGTTTCGAACCGGCAGCTGACAATCCATTCATTGAAGAGGAGACGGAAATAGAGAACAGGTACACATATACAACACACAGGTCTATTCGTACTTTTGTTGTGCCTGAAGGTGTTAAAGGCTTCGACAGAGGCTTTATGGGAGTAACAAGAGTTATTGAGCGGTTTGATCTCTCAGATGGCCAAGTCCGCGAGTATTAAACTTGGAGTTTTATGAATAATTATCGACTTTTATTTGGAATTGTCAATATTATTGCATAATTTTGCACATTAAAATTTTTTATTATGAATATCCATTCTCTAATTTTTTTGATCGTAGGATTGGCTCTTGGGCTTGTCATTGCTTGGCTTCTTTTTCGCAGGGTTGCAAAGTCGAAAATAGAAAATTTTATTGAAAAATTCAAATCTAGCGATGAAACTGTAAGGCAATTTATGGCTCATTATATGACCGAAACGGAATTGCAAGATTTTGTTGAAAAAGTAAAAAGCGAGCTGAGTAGTCAGATAATCGCCAAGATTTCAGACAAATCGTTTGGTGAAAAAGTGGCGAATATGGCTATTGAGCATGTAATAACATCATTAGGCAATGACAATCACCAGCAGGAAAGCAGTTCGATATTAGGTGGATTAAGACATGCGATAGGGGATGCTTTAAGAAATAATGTAGGGCATATTCTTGAATCCAATAAGGATATGATTACCGACATTATGAGCAACAAAATCAATGAAACAATACAAAACAACGCAAATCAGATAGTCACCGAAACAGTCGACAGGGAGGTTGACAAGATATTGGACAAGAGCATCAAGGAATTGTTAATGGGGAGGGAGTATTTGCTGGATAGTTTTAAGGATAAGATGACGAATATGGTTAAGCCGGGTGGAAGATAATATAAAATAGTCATTTCATGAATGAGACAAAAAAGTATTTTGCTTTTATAAGCTACAAGCGGGACGACGAGCAATGGGCCAGGTGGCTGCAGCACAAGCTGGAGCATTACAAACTGCCGTCGAATCTGAACGGAAGAACTGATTTGCCGCGAGAGATACGTCCTATATTCAGAGATAAGTCCGACTTGGCTGGCGGAGTGCTGGCGGAGGAAATCAACAATGCACTTGAGAACTCAAAATATCTGATAGTTATATGTTCGCCACGGGCAGCGCAGTCGGAGTGGGTGAGCAAGGAGGTGCGGACTTTCATTGAACTGGGGCGAACCGATAAAATAATCCCGTTTATCATCGGAGGTACGGCGCATTCTGAAAATCCTGAAGACGAGTGTTTCCCGTTGGCATTGCAGGAATTGCCGGCCGAGCAGGAGCTGCTTGGCGTGAACATCAACGAGATGGGTCGCGATGCCGCCGCAGTGAAGGTGGTGGCACAGATGTTCGGGCTTAGGTTTGACGAGTTGTGGCAAAGATGGGAGAGGGAACAAAAGAAAATAAAAAACAGGAAGACCACGACAGGTATTCTGATACTACTTGCAATAGCTGGAGTTGCTCTCTGGATGTATGCACAATGGCAAAAGACATTAAAAGCCAATTGGAGGATGATGGAAAACCAGTCTCGTTTTGTTGCGGAAAAAGCTAATGCTTTAGTTGACGACTGCGATTCATATATGGCACAAAGGCTCTTGTTGGAGGTTCTGCCTAATGATTTTGTTAATTTGGACAAACCATATACTGATGAGGCAAAACTATCCTTTATGAAAGCCCACGACAAAGACAACACAATCATTAAAGTTCACAACAATACAGTAACTGCTGCAAAATACAACCATGACGGCAGTAGAATAGCAACGGCAGGAACAACATACCCATGGACCGACTCCAATACCATAAAGGTTTTTGATGCAAAAACAGGAAAAGAGCTAAAAGCTATTGGTGACAGTACGGGATGGGTATTATGTGTTGATTACAGTCCTGACGGCAAACATATTGTGGCATCTTACATGAGCAATTTGGAGATTGAAGATATTTCCATAAGGATTTGGAATGAAGAAAGCGGAGAGTTGATTCAAAAATTGCAAGGTCATACTGCTGCAGCAACTTCTGTAATGTACAGTCCCAAAGGAGATAAGATAGTGTCGTCCTCTTTGGATAGCACAATACGTATCTGGGATGCAAAAAGCGGGGATCAACTTAGAAAAATCAAAGAATCAACTTATTACATTAATTCTGCGTGTTTCAGTCCTGACGGGAAATACATCGTATCCGCATTGGGCGATGGAAAAATTAGAATTTGGGATGCCGAGTCGGGAGAAATTGTTAAATCATTATTAGGACACACTTCCATCGTATATTCTGCCCATTTCAATCCTAATGGAAAATCCATAGTCTCTGCATCAGCAGATAGTACTATACGAATCTGGAATATTGAAACAGAGGAAAACACAGTCATTTCGCGAAGCCAAACGAATGGTGTCTGTTCGGCTGACTTTAGCCTTGACGGCAATTACATTGTTGCAGTTGCAAAAGATGGTCTGGTTAAAGCATGGGACATTCATGGGCGCGAGACCTTTTCCTTGGAAATAAACAACTTAGATTATGAAGGTTCCTTTAATGCATTTGTGATGCCAATGTGTATCAGCCCTGATGGGAAACAAATCGCATTTAGTCTGAATGAAACCGTTGTTAGAATAGAAAAACTTACATATGGAGACGAATTGAAAACAATGTACGATGAACACCCTATAGCCTCTGAGTTTGCTTCTTTCAGTCTGGATGGCAAATTGTTAGTCAGTACTCATTCTGATGGTTCGATTAAACTGTGGGATGTCGCAACATGTAAAAAATACAAAGAGATTTCTGGACACGATGGATGGGTAAAATCGGCATCTTTTTCGTCTGATGGCAAGATGATTGTTTCCGCTTCAGGAGACAACACCATCAAGATATGGGATGTTGAGACGGGAGATTTAATAAAAACACTGGAACATGATTTTGCAGTAACGTCAGCATTTTTTATCAATGACGACAAACAAATCGCATCATCATCATATGACAAAACTGTAATAATATGGGATATTAGAAGCAAAAAAAGGATAAATGTCTTTCGTCACGAAGGTGTTGTTAACAATTTGGCAATCAGTCCCAACCAACAATACATCGCGGCTTGTTCATATCTTTTTAATAGCCCAACTAAAGGGGTTGTTTATATTTGGGATAGAAAGCAAGACAAAGCCATCCGAATAATGAAAGGTCATAATGGCGACATTTGGTCATTATGTTTTAGTCCTGACGGTCAATACATTGTATCATCTGGAGACCGAGAAATCATTGTTTGGAATGTGTCAACAGGAGACACCTTGCATACTCTTACCGGTCACAATGGCAACATATATGACGTATGTTTCAGTCCCGATGGTAATAGGGTCGTATCTTCATCGGAAGATGGGACAATTAAGATTTGGGATGTCAAGACAGGTAAAGAATTACGGACATATGGCGATAATAGTATGGGTGGAGTCAATGCTATAAACTTCAATGATGTCGGATCACTTTTCGTTTCTGCTTCCGATGATGGTTTCATTAGAATTTGGCGTTTTGAGACTGCCCAAGAAATCATCGAAAAGACCCGCAAGCGATTCAAAGACAATCCACTGACACCTGATGAACGCAGGCAATACTATCTTGAATAAAAAATAATTATGACACAATCATACTCAACAGTCAAGTTTTTCATCGCCCCCAAGGCCATCATGCCTTATGCCAATGATGCGATATTCAAGGACGAAAACCTCCGCACCGCTGCCGTCAGCAACTCGCAAATCAAGCTGAAAGGCAACAAATACCATGTTACCGAAGGCAAGAAACGTTATCTTTGGCTCGCCACCCGCATGGGTATGCCCACCGTGAAGGATGCTCCTGGAATCGAGATTGTGCAGACATATAATTTGATCACCCATGACCAGATTGCGGGGATGGGGATGAAAAAGTTCCGCCTTGCGCAACAATGTCTTAGGGTCGGGAAGGGGGTTGTCTAAGCACGATGAGAGGCAACACAAAAGCAGCAAGTATATGATGAGGCGTTCAATGATTTTCATGCCACAAAAATAGGAAAAAATTGCATTAACAGACAAATACCATACCTATCGGCTACACCTCATCCCGAAGCCGTCATACCTTGGAAAGCATTTATTTAGAAGACAATTTACGTCAATTAAACGTCAATTATTATGCTTCGCATAGGGTTGAAAGAAATTGACCAAAATTGACGATAATTGTCTTCTGAAAAGGAAAAGAAGGATATTGTTTTTCTGACGTAAGTCCGAACTAATTCAAATACAAATCCTTAATAAATCTCTCCTTGGATCCATTCGGTTAGAGCCTTATCCTGTCCGACGCCCCTAATCGGTGTTGTCGGATGGCGCATCTTACTGGTTCGCTTCACTGCGTTCGCGATGACGCGAAGCGGCTGTCAGCCTACCGGATGTTGCCCCACACTATGCTGCGCTCGTATGGGGTAACCGAAGTGTCGCCTCTTCGAGGCTAATCCTCACCCACTCCATGCCCGCTCCGTACCAACTCCGTACCAACTCCGTACTTCGCCCAATACTCGCTCAATGCTCGTCCAATCCAAGGAATTGGACAAGCTGTGCATCAGGTTGTTACAAATAACGATATGGGTACGGTGAGGATCTTGGGAGGCGACAGACAGCTGACGCTGCAAAGCAATATAGGGTCTATCGGGAAGTCAATATTCCCGCTCGGCGCAAAACGTCAGCAAGGCCTTCATCGCTTGCATGATTTCGTTGTTGGGCAAGCCTTCCAACGATTGCAATGCCTTATCCATATAATTCGGAATCAATCGTTTGGCAAATGCCACGCATTCGGGCTGGTCGTTGTCGAGCATGTCGTCGCGCATCTGGAAGACGATGCCGAGGTTGAGGCCAAACTGTGCAACCTTCTCCACTTGAACGCTGTCGGCCCCTACCGACAAGGCACCGCTGGCGCAACTCGAGCGCATGAGCATGGCGGTCTTGCGGGTGATGATGTCAAGGTATGTCTCCTCCGTCAACTTGGCCTCGGGAGCCTCGCTCTGAATGAGTTCGCCCTCGCTCATCGCGTTGGCGGTTTGCAGCATCTCCTGCATGATTTGGTGGTCGGCAGGATTGGCGATGAGCTTGATGGCTTTAGCAAAAAGGAAGTCGCCAGCGAGGATGGCGTTGTGGTTGCCGAATTTGGCATTGGCCGATGCCCTTCCGCGGCGCTCGCTGTCGCCATCCACCACATCGTCGTGCAGCAAGGTGGCCGAATGAATCATCTCCACGAAAAGCGCCGAGCGAAACGTCGATGCATTGACCACGCCCAACAGCTTGGCCGACAAGAACACCAAAGCCGGACGGATGCGTTTGCCTTGGCTTTCAGATAGATACACCATGATTTCGTTCATCGGCCCGGACGGAGACGAAAACTCATTCTTCAACTCCAATTCGAACTGCTGAAGCTCAGGAGCGATGCAACGTGTGATGTCGGACATTTTCATGGCCGCAAAAATAGTGAAAAGTTGAAAAAAAAAGAGTGAAAAAAATCAGGCAATTATTTCCTTGTTAGCTCCTAACGAAGACAAAAAAAAAGGAAATTATATATCTGATGGCACCGACTCGTTGTAATATAGATTCCGCCAAGCGGAATGGAGCGAAATCATAATGTAAACAGCGGTGGTGGCTACTGTAAGCTATTAGAACACTGTGTCTGCCGCCGCCTTTCGACAAAACAACGACTTCCATTCCGCAAAACGGAAACTCATAAGGAAAACGTATGTGCCAACAAGTATATAATTGCCATTTTTATAACTATACCTTTTATGGTATAACATATGATGTTTTGATAAATTTTATACCTTTATTGATATAATTTTGAAAATATTTGTATTTTTGCACCCTAAAAGGTATAAAATGAAAACGGTTTTATCAAAATTTGTGAAGGAAAAACGGAAACAGTATCATCTGACACAAGTGGAATTGTCAGAAAAATCAGGTGTTGGACTGCGTTTCGTTAGAGATTTGGAA
>JAZLGA010000040.1:0-27854 GCA_045616045.1 Bacteroidales bacterium
AAATTCACACTGATAATGTGACTTTCATCCACACCATTTGCTCTCAATTGTCGTTGAAAAAGCATCATCAACGTACTTTTCCCCGAACGGCGAAGACCTGTAATCACCTTCACAACACGCTTGTCACGCCACATATTCAGCTGGTTGACATAGTTTTTGCGATTTAAATATTCCATAATTCCATTTTGTTTTCATGTTGCAAAAATACAATATTTTTGCACTCCATTGCAAAAACTACGTAAAAACACAAAGTTTTTGCAATGAAGTATAAGGGTTTCTTAAAATATCGCCGCATCTGTTCTGACAAACGAAGAAGTTTAATCAAAATCATATTTTTCCCAATCTATGTCATCGTATTTATTTTCGCTTTCTGGATATGAATCGTAATCACTTTCCGTCGTTATCTCGATGTTGAAATCCCTAACCCATAGCAAATCAAAGATTGAAAAGTCCATGTCGGTAAAAAGAGTATGGAAAGGATAGACCAAGTGCATGTCCTTCGTCATCTCCTTATCGAGCATTTCATTCCAGTTGTCAAGTGCATCGTCAAGATAATGTGCAAGTCAATGATTCGCTTCCGCATTTCTGTGGCTTGCGCTATGAGGGCTTCATTGAAATCTGAGAGCAAAGACTTATAGTTGGTTCATCCGACATTTCGAGTGATAGATTGTAGATAATTGTATAAAATAGAAGAAAACCGCCGAACTTATTGTATATTTGAATCACCACAAGACAAATGTACAATTATGAACCTAATTTTCTTTGTGTTACAAATTTATGGCGAATAATTTGAGGGTAAGACAACTCTCCAACTCTTCTGGATTTTTAGCCTCATCGTATTTGCTTTTCACCTTACCGAATCTACAGTCCTCGGAGACGAGTTTCTGAAATTCGCAGAAGTCGCTGTTTTCTGTACTGAGCCTGTTAGCGGTGGCGCAGTTGATAGTAGACCGAAAGGCTTATCACTGCTATTCTTACGACGACACTGAAATATCTATGGTATCCGTAGCATTTTTCCTTTTTGTTGTATATTGTATCGGTCGTCAAGAATGGCGCCATTTGAAAACACTATACCATTATGTTTCTCTATTCCGTAAGCATCATGGGCATGACCAAACAGATGGAAACGCGGTTGCACAGCAAATACTTGCTGGCGTAATGGAAGATTTCCCCAATGTACGCCTGACGATTCATCAAGAATCATCATAAGAGGTTCATGCGATACAAGAACATCAATATTTTCAGGAATAAGTTTTTCCGAGTGGTTATAAGCAAGACCGAAAAATTTAACGCCTTCAATCTCACATTCCTTATTTTGCAAGAAATACACATTATTCGGAAGGTCTTCAATTCCTTCAGCATCCCAAAGACAAAGGTCGTGATTGCCTGTAACGAAAATCTTATATTTATAAGGAAGTTCAATAAACCAATTTAAAAAATCAAGAACTTCCTGTTCAGTTCCAAGATCTGTAAAATCACCGCAATGCACAATCACATCCGCTTCAGGAAGATTTGTCAAGCATTGATGTCTGTTGTGAGTGTCCGATATCTGAAGAATTTCCATTACCAATATCTTTTCTTTAAATAATTGTATAAATCAGGATACTTTTTCGCTATTGGTTCCATTAAATCTTTTGGATCAATCAGATGATACAACGATTGATCGGTCAGCATTTCTCTCCAGGCTTCCTCCATTGTGTTTTTATTCGTGACTTCTGCATAATGTTTGTTCAAAAGTTCGCGGTTATCTTTGGGACATACGTGAATGTGAACAAAATGCTTAGCTGGCAAAACTTTCTCGTTTTTGCTATTGCAGATACACTCAGCCCACAAGGTTTGTCGCATTAGCTGGTAAAAAGGTTCCTGGAAATAAATACTGTGCTTATAGTCATCCAAGCTTTTCAACTGCTTGCTGTTTCCAATCAGGTTATCGCCTTCATGGTTGCAATATCGTGATAGACGGGTTCTCCCTTTTTCTTCAATTGATTTATCCTTCCTACCATAAGTCTCGGTGTATTTCCACTCTATCGGTATGAGCCAACGTTCATTATTCTCGTCCACAGCATATACAAAAGCGTCAACAGAAGTGCAATATTCTCCACGCTTTAATGTTTCCTCGTGAAGGTAGTCTTGACTTGCAATGACTTCAAAAGCAATGTAATTGTTTTCGCCTTTATCGCAAGGAATGTTCAGAACTTCTTTGAATTTTACAGGCATTCCCTTGATGCCGTTAATAATCGAAAGCACGGTCTCCTTATCATGTTTGATAAAGAAAAGATGGTTGATGCACGCAACTTGGGAAGATACAAGATGGCGAGTAATGCTCTTGCCGTCTGGTTTTTCTCCCTTTGGAGCATCAAAACAACAAGTCCACCATTTAATTTGATGGTTTGCAAAATAGTCTTTGACTTTCTGAACGGATTTCTCATCCTGCCAATTGAAAAGATTACGTTCTCTTTCTTTTTCGTCAAGGATATAGGTAAAACCTTGATTGGTAATGCTCTCGCGAAATTTAATCTGCTTTAATTGTTGTTTTTTTTCAAAGGTCACATTTTCAATTGTGTAAGTGAATAGATCCTTTTTCAAATTCAAAAGGTCTTTAATATTCTCAATGCGCTCGCTTCTTCCTGAAGTGTAATTTTCGTATGTATCTCTTATGATTAAATGTGGTTTTTCACAGATTGAAAGTTTCTCAATTTCACATTCTGGCACAGGCAGCCCCAACGATTTTTTAATTCCATACAAAACCTTGTAGTATTCAAGTAATTTGTCCTTGTTTGACTCTATAAATCTTTTGTACTTATCCATCTGCTCAAGGATTTTCGGTTTGTCATCATCCTTATTGAGCAGCCTGTTGTCTTTGATGCGTTTTAATTCAATAAACAAAAGTTCGTTGTTTCTGACGGTGACTAAATCGAATCTTATTGTTTGTTGGCTGCCCTCTTCATAGCGATGTGCGAATTCGGAATCAAGATAAATTGGAGTATGACTGCAAATCATATCTCCCTGTATCTTCTTCTCACGAATATCCTCATTATTCATTTTCCCTTTTTGAGAGTAAATGTCTTTTATGTTTTTAACAATTGACTCGGGATTCTTCTTCAGCTGCTCAAGGCAATCCTCATACTTGACGGTTGTCCCTTCTGGAACATCTTTACCAAGATATTTAGGGTGGCAAGTGGCTACAAGTTTTTTGTTTTTGTACCGCAGTTCAGCCATCCGTCCTCCTTCATAATACACATCCACAATATCATCTTTGCGTATTTCTACATATACGCCTTTGATGGAGAGGAGTTTTTGCCACCATTTTGGTTGCTTCCCTAATTCTTTGTAAATTTCAGCATCAGGGTTAAGATTTGCGTTTAATGTTGCTATCATAGTGTATGTTTTATTATTTCCATTAAAAAAGCGTTTCTTCTATAAACTATAGTATCTTCATCGCTATCGCCGCGCAGGCCTCGGCATCAGCCAATGCATGATGATGATTCTCTAGATTATATCCGCAACGCTCGGCGATGATGTCGAGATTATGATGGCCACCCGGCCAGACTCTGCGCGGAGCCACGCAGGTGCAATAAAACTCATAATCGGGATAATCCATCTGATAGGTGCGGAATGCTGCTTTCAGACAACTCTCATCGAAGGCTTTGTTGTGGGCGACGAGAGGCAGGCCGCGCTCGCCGTTCATGCTGCTGATGCCTTCGATGCCGTGCTGCCTGAGCAGTGCTTCGACCTTTTCCCACACGATAGGGAAGACGGGAGCATTCTCGGTGTCTTTGGCGCAAAGCCCATGCACACGAGTGCACCAGTAGTTGTAATACTCCGGCTCAGGCTTGATGAGCGAATAAAATCTATCGACAATCTCACCGTCCCGCACTATTACGACGCCAACCGAACAAACGGATGAACGCTCGCAGTTGGCGGTCTCAAAATCTATTGCTGCAAAGTTATGCATTCTTGGTCAATAATTTACAGATATTTTCAAATTCTTCTTCTCCTAAATTATTCGGACTAATGGACTGGCTGCGGTTTTTGTTAATTATAACCTTATCTGACGAATTAAGGTTATAATCATTCTTTAGAAGAGCTTCCCATTTACTTGAACCTCTCAACACTAAAACGATATTGTTTTCTTTCTTGTTGAGAATGTGTAGTACAAGCTTTTTAGTGAATTCGAGAGATCCAATACCATTGTATTTTTTGTCCTTATACGAAATGGAAGTATATGGAAGATACTGAATGATAGCAATATTCCTAAAGAATTCTTTCTCATTCAAATCGCCTTGTAACTTTTCCATCAAAGGGGTGAATTTTTTATACCAATACCAGTCTCCTATGATGTTGATATAATCTGCAATAGATAAGCCTCTATCTTCATTTGTTATCTCAGGCAGAAATGAGTCTGCTTTTAACCTTAGTGTCTGTGCTTTAAAATTAGCAATATCCTTGTTGATACCATCAATATGCTGAATGGCATTAGCAAGAATATGGTTCTGTTTATCTACATATCCAGGATTCAATGTAAGGATAACCAGTTTTGCATTAAGAGGATTACCTCCCCACGGCTCAGGTGGAATACAAGTAATAAGATTATATTCGTCATCTTTTGATGATGGTAGCATATTGGTCATCAAATTATCTGCGTCGTCAGTAGCTACAAAAAAATTAGGATCCTCTTGATTGAATAAAGCACAAGAGGGGTATTTCTGCATTCTATCAGCAACAGCTATCCAAGGATTCCGTACACCATCTATCTCTTTTGCCATAGTGTTTGTCTCTTGCATAATCTATCTCCTCCAATTATATTCTACTTCAAGTGTTTCCAATGCTTTGTATTGCCATAATTCTTTGTTATATGAAGGTGTGTATCTGGCACATAACAGATAATCCTCGTCAAATCCTAATCGTTGTGTTCTTCCACCAATCTCCTTTTCTAAAGAAATCTCGGTTTCGTCTTTGTCTATACGGAAATAAATTGTTCCAAGTCTTTCAAGTTTTTTGCAAGCGTTAAGCGGCAGCATGTGATTGTCGCACATAAGTCCGTATTGCGCAGGTGAAATGCATTCCTCTTTTTCATTCAAAGGAGGGAACGCACAAATTCCACTAATGAGATAATCGTTGGCTTCAACGATGTCACCTGTGAAAATCCAATCTCCACGGTTATCCTTGTAAGGTGTTTGCACACCCGCAAAAATCACACGGAAGACGTATTCATCATTCCGTCCCCACTCAGCACCAAACCAATCTTTTAGTATCTCAGGAATATCATCGTTATGAAAGGTCTTGAATTTTTCATCGTCACTAATGACATACATGCAGTCATCAAGGAAAAAGAAATCGCCCATATATGCGTAACCAAACTTGCCTTCATCATAAACATATCTAACACATATTTCAGAAATAGGCTCACCTTCATGCATACTGAAGAAACCTGCTGGACATAGAACGATTTCATGGATATTGTCCATACAAGCTTGTTTTATGTGTTCTAATCTGTATGGAAAGTTCTTACTGTAAATCATAGACTCGAATTGTTAATGGTTAATAATATCAATGGTTTCCCTTTTCATTTCTCCTTGTATTTATTCCACATCCTCTTAATAATCCCGGCCATCTCCTTGCGCAGCCAAAACGGCTCCAGCACTTCCATTTCATCGCGGTTCCAGAGCAGTTCCTGCTGGAAGTCAAAAGATGGACGAACTCTAAGTTTGAAGATGCTGTATTCCTCGTTCCGTTCCGTTTCATGCTGGGCTTCGCCTGGCATCATCGGCAGGTCGCGGAGGTAGTTGGCCTGTCCTGCGCTGACTTTCAGTACCACCTCCTCAATCTTGCAGCTCTTTTCGGTGATGACGCCGAAGCAGCCGTCGAAAAACTCTTTCGGCTTGAAATCCTCCGGATACTCGAACGAATGGCTCGAAAGCCGGAAATCGCGGATGCGGTCGAGGCAAAACACGCGGTCTTCGTTGGCGGGCCATCTCCGTCCGACCATGTACCATCGCTGACGGAAAAGCTTCACACACAAAGGCATGAGGTAATGTTCCTTCTCGTCTTCACGCCAATAGTTGTAATAGACAATGTGAATGAAAAGGCTCTTCTTCATCGCATCGATGATGGGGGCGAGGTGTTCGCGGCCGCTTGGAATTTCCTCAAGCAGAATCCTGTCCTTGATGGATTTGCTCTCAATCAGCGAGTTGGTGACAGCGTATGTATTGAGCAGCCATTTCTCGATACTGCCGTGTTCCAAATCATCGGCGTTTTCGATGTAATAATGGTAGGGTGCCGTCTTTTCACATTCTATGTCGAGGCCGAAGGTGTCGGCAATGTTCAGCCGCCACTTGTGGAAGGTGCGTTTCAGCATCGGTTCGCCAAAACTAAGATCTTCATTCTCAATCCATTTGCGGTTGAGATCCTCAAAGGTGATCTTGCCGGCTTTTTGGATAGTCTCCACAATCCAAGCGAGCTTGTTTGTCTGGTTCAGTGCCATGTGTCGTTGTTATGTGTTGCGCTTTTCGGCTGCAAAGTTAATGCTTTAGGTGTGCCATTTGCGGGCATAGCATAAAGAAGATTTGCTTTCTACCCGAAAATCTCCCTAAGTTCCTTATTCGAGAGTTTCCCAATCCAATTTTCGCCAGTCGAAACGGTGAGGTCGGCAAGGTGCTTCTTTTCCTGAATCATGGCGTCGATGCGTTCCTCGAAAGTGTTTTGCGTGATGAAACGATGCACCTGCACATTCTTGTGCTGACCGATTCGGTAGGCGCGGTCGGTTGCCTGGGCTTCCACTGCCGGGTTCCACCATAAGTCGTAGTGTATGACGTGTGTGGCTGCCGTAAGGTTAAGGCCCGTTCCCGCTGCTTTGAGCGAAAGAATGAAAATGCGGTCGTTGTGGACGTTTTGAAAACGGTCAACCATTTCCTGACGCTGTTTCAGCGAACATCCGCCATGGTAGAACATCGGTTCTTCGTCGAGCGTGGTACGGATGAAATGCTGGAGGAGTTCGCCCATCTCCTTGAATTGTGTGAAAACAAGCACTTTCTCATCGGCATCAATGATGCTTCTCAGCATGTCCATGAGCATTACCGTCTTTCCAGAAAGCGTGGCATCCATACGGTTGTCTTTCAGGTACTGCGTCGGGTGATTGCAAATCTGTTTCAGCGCGAGCATCATTTGCAGGATAAGTCCCTGACGCTTGAAGAGGGTCTGATTGTCATCGCCCTCCAGACCTTCTATCACCGCCATGCAAGTGTTCGCAGTTTCTTGATAGAGTGCGGCTTGTGCAGGGGTGAGCGTGGCCAGTTCGTTGCGTTCAATCTTGTCGGGCAGGTCGCTGATGATGTTCTTGTCGGTTTTCAGACGGCGCATCATGAAGGGTGCCGTCACCTTGCGGAAACGTTCGGCCACTCGGGTGTCGCCGAGTTTTTGGATGGGTTTGGCGTAGGTCTCCGAGAAATCCTTTGCCGAGCCGAGATAGCCTTTGTTGGTGAAGTCGATAATGCTCCAGAACTCCGACAGGCGGTTTTCAACAGGAGTGCCGCTCATCGCAATGTGGGTGTCGGCCGAAATGCTGTGTATGGCTTTGCTTTGGGCGGTATCGCTGTTCTTGATGTTTTGCGCTTCGTCAATGACAAGCACCTGCCATTTCTGTTTCTTCAGCAAGTCGGCATCAGAGCGCACCACACCGTAGGTGGAAAGAATGATGTCGGCCTGCTGACAATCGGTGTCTTTCAGGTTGCGTGAGGGGCCGTGATAAACGCCCACAAGCAGTTGAGGCGCAAAGTGCTTCACTTCCGACTGCCAGTTGTAGAGTAATCCGGTAGGCACTACCACAAGTGCCTTTTTCTTGTTCAAGGTGCCTTCTTCCTTCATCTTCAACAGCAGGGTGATGACCTGAAGCGTCTTTCCGAGACCCATGTCGTCAGCAATGATGCTGCCAAAACCAATCTTCATGTTTCGGTACATCCACGAATAGCCGCGTTCCTGATAGGGACGCAATTGGGCATTGATGCCTTCGGGCAAAGGAATCACACTTTGTGTGGTAAACCGGCGGATAAGCTCGCGCACCTCATCGCTGAGTTCCACGGGTGTGCCTTTGTATTCGCCGCTCAAAGCTGTCTGCAACAATTCGCCGGGCTTTATCTTTGGAGGTGCATTGAGCACTTTGTGCAGTTTGGCCAATTCAGCTTTGTCGATATACACATACTGTTCCTTGAAACGCAAGAGTCCGTTGGCATGGCCGAGCGACTCGTCGAATTCCTCCGGCGAGAGGAACTCGTCGCCCACAGCCACCTGCCAATCGAAGTAGAGCAAATCTTCCATGGAAAGGAATCCGTTCGACTCTTTTGATTTCGATTTCAGCTTCACTGAAACCTGTGGGCGGATGAGCGTCTGCAATGCTTTTGGCATGATGACGTTCACGCCAAGCAGCCGCGTGACAGGTATCACCTGCAACAGAAATTCAGGGAAACCTGTCATGGAGAACCTGATGCTATGCTTGCCATTGCCGTTGATGTAGTTGCCGAGTCCGTCGACAATGTCGCAGAGAATGCCAAGTTGATGCAGAATCTCCATACGCGAGGAATCAAATGTTTTCTCCGTCATTACATCGTGCAGGGGGACGTTGTCAGCCAACACGTCCACGGCAAAACCATCATCCGTTTCGTTGATGAGGAATGTCAACTGATGCTTGTTCTGCAAGAAAAAACGGTCGAGCCACGAGCGTATGCCTCCTGGTGTGTTCGTTTCGCCAATGGCCTTGAAGAAATAACTTTCTGAATTGAAGAACATTGCAAGTAACTGGTCGTTCAAATATTCGTGCGAAAGCATCGTGACAAGGCTTGAAATGATTTTGCACAGCAGTTTCTCGCTTTGCCCCAATCTGTTGACAATACTGCGTGTGGCTTCGTCAATCATTGCCGGCTGCCATACGATGCAATATTCCTTTTCCTCTTTCGAAGGTGTGCGTCTGCGTCCTTTAATCATAACCAAATCATGGTAAATCTGCGGCACGATGCAACCGTGAGCCATCAGCTGCAAGGCACAGATTAACACGCCGCGAAGGGCAATGACGGAAGGATGATAGTTGCTGAGCAAATCGGTGTCGAGGTCAAGCAATTGCTGGAATACAACTTGTTGTGCGTCATCAATGGTAACAATGTCGTGTCTGCCAATGGGTTCCGAAAAGCCGTTGGAAAATTTCAGCTTGCCTTGCAGCACTTTCGCGGCTGACTTGCTGATGTGAATCAGTTCCTTTTGATAGGCCTGTTGGAAGTCATATTCGTGGCAGAAGGCAGGGGAGGAGGGCATTAGGCTGGAAAGCGGAATCGTAAGATCGGAAAGCAAGGTGTAGTCAGGCATTTGCAGTGCCGTTTCCTTTAGCTGCACAGCCTTGTCCTGACCATAAACGGCTGAGATGTGTTCAACTTCCATCATGTTTGCAGAGCCGTCGGCGGTAATGCCGCGTTTCTCCAGTTCCTTCATCAAGTCAACGCCGTGGAGCGAAAAGACGAGAAAAGGATTGTTGTCGATTTCCATGCTCGTCTTATAGATGACGGCAGCCAGATGCTTGCAGGGTACGGCCCAGTCGGGACACGAACATTCCATTTTTAGGTCTTTCCATTGCTTGGGAAACAAAGGCATTCCTGCTTTTGCAGCCATCTGGGCCAATGATTCGTCCAACTGGCGGTTGAAGAGTTTGCTCAGCACAACGGGTTGTTGTTGAATCATTTCGATGAGTGCGTCAACTTCTTTCTCCGTAAACTCCGGCAACTTGATGGTCTCTTTGTAAGGCGTGCGCTGGCTGCCTTGCACCTTGGCATTTATCACATTTCCATTGAAATGTATCTCCCGAACCATGCCATTGCGTGCATACGACGCGCCACGCGGCAATCGGTTGCTGTAATCTATATTCTTCAGTGCGCCAAGCCATTGCTCGCCCCACCAGGTTTTTCCGTATTTTGTGGCCATAGGAATTATATCGATGATTTGAATAGGCAAAAATAATAAATTTTGCTGAATTGTTGTTGAATAACGTGTTTTTGATATGTTCCTAAGCTGTGGCTCATATATGAAATATGTAGTTTTTTGAATATTTGCAGGGTTAAAAGCATTAAACGCAATGTGATAAATGGCAGTTCGGCAAATCTATAATAGAGATGAACGAAAATAAAAAATAACCACGAGAGAGCAATGTTTGTTTTCTGACATACGGACGATTGTAGAACAAGGACTGCAAACGGCCTATCAGCATGTCAACACTGTTATTGTGCGCACTTACTGGCAAGTCGGGAACCGCATTGTTGAGGAAGAGCAAAATGGCGAGAAACGGGCCGAGTATGGAAGCAAACTGATTACATTGCTTGCAGAAGCCTTATCTACAGAATATGCTCGTGGCTTTTCTGCAAGAGATTTGCGAAATTGCAGGCAATTTTATCTGTGTTTCAATGATTTGGAGATTTGGTACACGCGTGTACCAAATCTTACGTGGTCGCATTATAGGACTTTGCTGTCGGTGACAAGCGATGATGCCCGCTATTGGTATGTGCAGGAGGTTTTGTGTGAGATGTGGAGCGTGCGTACATTGGCACGCAACGTCGGTTCACAATATTATCACCCTCTGCTGCAATCTCCTGCGAAAGACGCTGTGGTGGCTGAAATGCTACAAGTAACTGAACCACTGAAATGATGTGAAAAGTTTCTTGAAAGATCCTATTGTGGCCGAGTTCTTACAACTTCCATCAAACAAGGATTTCACCGAGAGCGAACTTGAGAAATCCATCATCCGGCATCTGCGTTCCTTCCTGCTCGAACTTGGACGTGGCTTTGCCTTTATGTATGAGCAATATCATGTGGCTACCGATGTAGGCGATTTCTTCATCGACCTTGTGTTTTACAATGTGGTGCCGAAATGTTATGTGCTGATAGACTTGAAGACCCAGAGAATCACACATCAAGATGTTGGCCAGATGGATATGTATGTTCGGATGTTCGACGACTTGAAACGCAGCCCTGACGACAATCCGACCATCGGCTTGCTGTTGTGTGCCGAAACCAGCGAAGATATTGCTCGCTATTCGATCCTTCATGAAAGCAAACAACTATTTCAGGCGAAATATCTCACATTCATGCCTTCGGAAGACGAACTCCGCCGTGAAATTGAACAGCAGAAAGAGTTGTTTTTACAACAACATAATGTTGAATGCTGAATTCTGCAAAAAACAAAGGTAATGAAAAAGGCTGAATACCTTCCTTGGTGTTCAGCCCTATTTTTTGACCGCTTCAAAAACTTTTAGCGGACACCAATATTTTGTGTCCTTGGTTAGCTGCGGATATAAGACTAATGCGAGCTTGTTGTGTATTTTGGTTTGAAGGATCAATCATCCTGTTGGCTCCAAGTGATATAAGGGCGTTTGGTGAGGTGTGAATTGTGGAAGCGTTTGTCGTTTGTGACTTCTTGTCCAAGCCATTGTGGGCGCTCGAATGTCTCGTTTTCGTCGTGCAATTCAATCTCGGCCACAACTAGTCCTTCGTTTTCGTTATGGAATTCATCCACCTCGAAGGTGAGGTCCCCGGCTGGAATGTAAAGTCTTGTTTTTGTTATAATAGGGGTGTCGCACATTAGCATCAGTTGTTTTGCGTCTTCAGGGTCGATCTCTTTTTCCCATTCAAAACGAGAAAGTCCGCTATTGTTGCGCTTGCCTTTGATGGTTATGTAAGCCTTGTCATCCATCAAACGAATGCGGACGGTTTTGCCTGGTTCTGTACCAATGTATCCTTGTGAAATTTCGCTACTGTGGACGGCTTGTTTGCGGTAGTCACCATTGTTTACCAAAAACTTGCGTTCTATCTCAAGATTCTTGTGTTCTGTATTGTTCATCAAGGTTGAAGTTTTCAGGGTATTTAGCTTTTATGTCTTTGTAGAAGTCCCATATTTCGGTCAGGTCTTTGTCATAGTCGCCTGATACTGTCATCATTCTTCCAACTCCGCATGTCTTTTTCTTGTAGTCAATGAATCCAAGGGCTATGGGTACATTTGCTCCTTCTGCGATGATGTAAAATCCTTTTTTCCAACGGTTGTTTTTTTTGCGAGTGGCTTCTGGGCATATCACAAGGTTCATTTTGTCTCTGTTGTTGAACTCGTTGTTCATCTTTTCAACCATGTTGTTACGATGTCCGCGGTTAACAGGAATACAACCCATTTTTGTTAGGAAAAAACGGAGAATGGGGTTCTTGAAGAACTCCACTTTCATCATGATGCTTACTGTTCGTTCGATATACCAGAAATAGGCTATTCCTATAAAGAAATCTTGTATTGCAGTATGTGGAGCCTCTATTACAACGCATTTCTTTATTTCGGCAGGGATGTCACCTTGAGGTGTCCATCCCCCTAACTTTAGCATTAATTTGCCGAATTTTTTTTTGAAACTCATTTTGTATGTTTTTAACCTGGGCATGCTTTATGATGTGTCCCGATATGTGTGTTTACCAAATATTTGCTCTGTTTTCTGGTGCTATATATAGTTTGTCTTCTGGACTTATTTCAAATGCTTCATAGAAGTGTGGCATGCTGAATAAAGTGCGGTTTACGCGTGCTTCAGCTGGTGAGTGCACGTCTTCAAGAATGCGGCGTTCAAGGGCTTTGTCGCGTATGTTGTTGCGCCAGATGGTGCCATAACTGATGAAGAAACGTTGCGCAGGGGTGTAACCGTCGAGCGCTTGGTCCCTGGAGGCCTCGTCGGTGAGCTTATATGCATCCCATGCTATGTTGAGGCCACCTAAGTCGGCTATGTTCTCGCCTAAAGTGAGTTCTCCGTTGATTTTGTTTCCTCTTACCTCAAACTCGTTGAACAACTCAACCAGTCGCTGTGTGCGTAGTTTGAATTGCTCTGCATCGGTTTCTGTCCACCAGTCATTGAGGTTGCCTTCCTTGTCATATTTGCGACCTTCATCGTCAAAGCCGTGGGTCATCTCGTGTCCAATGACAACACCAATCCCACCATAGTTGACTGCATCGTCGGCATCGTTGTTGAAGAATGGTGGTTGCAGAATGCCTGCTGGGAATACTATCTCATTGTATTCTGGACTATAATATGCATTGACTGTCTGTGGCGTCATAAACCATTCCTCACGGTCGATGGGTTGTCCCAGTTTTGCCAACTCGCGGTCTGTTTCATATATGCATGCACTCCTTATGTTCTTGAAGTATGATTTGGCTGTCACATCGTATTTTGAGTAGTCACGCCATTTGTCGGGATATCCCACTTTTACGTTTATTGCATTGAGCTTTGATATGGCACGTGCTTTTGTCTCGTCTGTCATCCAGTCAACATTTTGAATTCTGTTGGCCAATGACTTGCGAAGATTGTCAACAAGAGCTATCATGCGGTCCTTTGCCTCTTTTGGAAAGTGCTTCTCAACATAAAGCTGTCCTATCGCTTCACCCAAGCAGCCGTTTAATGAGCCTATTATGCGTTTCCATCGAGGACGTTGTGTCTCCTGGCCATAGAGGTATTTGGCATAAAAGTTGAAGTTTTCCTGGTCGAGGTTGCTGCTTAATTGAGATGCGCTTCCAGTGATGACTTTCCATTTCAAATAATCCTTTATCACTTCAATGCTGGTTATGTTGATGTTTTCGTTGAGTCCTTTTATGAATTCAGGCATGCCTATGTTGAGGCTGTCAAAAGAGGGCGAGCCTAATTTGGTGAAATATGTGTCCCAACTGAACGATGGCGCCATTTGGCGCAGCTCGTCCATAGTGGCCATGTTATAGGTCTTTTCCGGGTCGCGACGCTCCAGACGGTTGAGCGATTTTTCGGCAAGACGTTTCTCGAAAGCGAAAATGTCTTCTGCTTTTTGTTTTGCCAACTCGCTGTTGGTTCCCGTGAGTTCGAACATCTTGGCTATATGTTGTTTGAAGGTCTTGTGCAGGTCTTGTTTTTTCTCGTCATCGCCAAAATAGTCGTCGCGGTCGGTGAGACTAGTTCCTCCTTGATAGAGGTGCATTATCAATGTCTCAGCGTGTTTTGGGTCGGAACTAACACTTGCATTGAATAGGCCGCCAAAGCCTTCGCGGTGCAGTTTTGCAATCAAAGCCGGCAATTCGTCTTTGCTCTCAATGTTGTTGATTTGTTTGAAATAGGGAATGAGTTCGCTGAAACCACGCTTCTCGATGGCTGTGGTGTCCATGCCTGCATTATAGAAATCGCGGATTTTTTGCGTTATGCTTCCATGTTGCGCTGTGCTGTCGGCAGAAACTTCTGTGATTATTTCGTTAATCTGTTCATTGCTTTTGTTGTCAAGTTCTGCGAAAGCCCCATAAGTGGTGTATTCGTCAGGCAAGGGGTTGTTTTTAAGCCAGTTGTTGTTTGCAAAACGGAAAAAGTCATCGCCAGGTTTGATGGTGGTGTCCATGTTGGCAAGGTCTATTGCCGGAATGGTCTCTGCTTTGTCCGTGTTGTTTTTCGACTTGTTGCAACCAAAAGATAAAGTGCTGATTAATAACATGATAATAAATTTATTGCTTTTCATTTTATTGTTGTGTTTAAAGATTTCCTTCAAGTTCCAGTTCGTTTTTCATAGTGTTTAGTATAGGCCTGTCCTCAGCCATTTGCTCAAATTTGTCCTTGTCGGTATATGCGTGTGTGACAACAGGGTTGATAACAATAACGGGGGTAAGGGTGAAAACGTTGTTTTGTAGTTTTTCCTTTAGGAAACTCTTCAGAGCAGCCATTCCTTCTGTATTGTGGTCAAAAAGGTCGTTGTCAACTTGAAAAATTATTTGGTTGTTGTCCTTGAGTTGAGGCTCGTATTTGCCTATCAGGGAAGAGAAATTGTGTGAAGTGTTTTTGTATTTCTCAACAAATTCTTTCCACGTGGCTTTAAGTTGTTCTTCGCTAAAAGGGGTGTTGAGTTCTTTTTCGATTATTTCGTCAGTTTGTTTTCCCTCTTTGGTGTTGTTGATCGAGAAAGCACTTGTTGCCCTTCTCCTCACTATTGTTGGGCTTGGTTGGCTTTGTTCTACAGTGGGTGCCGTTTGTTTTGGGGCTTCTTGTGTAGTTTGTGCAACCTGTGTGCCCTGTTGTTTGGGTTGTGCAGGTTGAACCGGCTGTGTTTGTGCAGGTTGTTGGGATTGTGCAGGCCTTGTGGCTTGGGGTGATGTTGGTACAGGTGCAGATGCTTGAGGTCTTGTGGTTGGAGTGTTGTTGGCGGCAGGCTGCTGGTTTAGCTGTTGGCTGTTTTGGGGCTTTGGTGTATTTATGCTGGTGTCGCAAAGTGAACACATTTTCATCAGTGCTATCTCCAGATGAAGTCGCTTGTTGTTGCTGCTGCGATAGTCAATGTCGCATTGGTCGTTAATTGCCAATGCTTTGATGAGGAATTGTAATGGTGTTTTGCTGGCTTGGCCGGCATAACGTTGGCGAATGGCTTCACTATTCTCAATTAATTGTATTGTAGCCGTGTCTTTGCTTACTAACAAGTCGCGGAGATGTGTCCCGAATCCGTTTATGAAGTGTTGTGGCTCAAAACCTCTCTCAATTATGTTGTTAAGTAGCAGTAGTGTGTTGCTGATGTCGCCTTGAAGAATGTGGTCGATGGCTTGGAAATATGTGTCGTGGTCAAGCACGTTGAGAGTGTTGACGACATTTTTGTAGGTTATCGTTTTGCCTGTGGAACTCGCCATTTGGTCAAATATGGAGAGAGAGTCGCGAAGCGCCCCATCGGCTTTTTGGGCTATCACACTGAGTGCTTCTGGCTCAGCTTCTACGCCTTCTTGCTTGGCAACGTATGCGAGGTGTCTCGCTATGTCGTCTGGAGTGATGCGCTTGAAGTCGAAAATTTGGCAACGTGACAGTATGGTGGGCAGGATCTTGTGCTTTTCTGTGGTGGCGAGTATGAATTTAGCATGCGCAGGTGGTTCTTCCAAGGTCTTCAAGAAAGCATTGAATGCCTGTGTTGACAGCATGTGAACCTCGTCAATGATATATACCTTGTAATTGCCCAGTTGTGGGGGGATCCTTACCTGTTCGACAAGGTCGCGTATGTTTTCGACCGAGTTGTTCGACGCTGCGTCAAGTTCATATATGTTGAAGGATGCGTTGTTGTTGAAAGCGCGGCACGACTCGCATTCGTCGCATGCTTCAGTGTCTGATGTCGGGTTCATGCAGTTTATCGTTTTGGCCAAGATACGGGCACATGTCGTTTTGCCGACTCCTCTGGGTCCACAAAACAGAAACGCCTGTGCAAGTGTATGGTTGCGTATGGCATTCTTGAGCGTGGACGTTATTGTCTGTTGGCCGACAACGGTGCTGAAAGTGGCCGGACGATATTTGCGGGCTGATACTATGAAATTTTCCATCAGGTAAATGATTTTATTAAACGACAAAAATACCATTTTTTTTTGATATGAAATCTCATTTTTTTTCTCGAATAAAATATGGCAAAAAAAACTGTCCTGACAAAAATTAAAAACCGATTTGAAAACCATTCAATAGTACCTAAAAAAGAGTTGCAATTAATAATTGTCTTACTTTTTTTTGTGCGTTAGCCAAAAATCATTATCTTTGTACTCATGAAAATACTCGTTTTGGTCGATAAAATTACCAATAGGGTGCATTATGCCATGGACCTGGTGTTCTGTGATATGTTGGGGATAGATTGTGAGGTGACAGCCAACATTGAAAATTTCCTGCAAAGTGCGCTGCCAAAAATTCACTATGGCAATGCTCCGTTAGGTGACGAACTCTTTCTAAAGTCTGTCGACATACTTTTTGAGCATGACATTAGTCTGCAAACAATAAGCGCAACTAACGTTGACGGTACAATTGCATTCTTTCCGGTTTATTCGCGACGGTCCATTATGCCTTTCGATGTGTTTGCTGCGTCGTTCTATGTGGTGTCGCGCTATGAGGAGTACTTGCCTTTTGTGCCTGACAAATATGGCCGTTTTATGCCAGAGTCGTCATGCCTTTTCGAACATGGACTCCTTAATAAGCCAATTGT
This sequence comes from Bacteroidales bacterium, assembly GCA_045616045.1. Lineage (GTDB taxonomy): Bacteria > Bacteroidota > Bacteroidia > Bacteroidales > F082 > Limimorpha. The sequence continues at coordinate 16,993 of JAZLGA010000040.1, forward strand.
CGATATATGGGCAAAAATGCTGTTGGGAGAGATAAAGAAACGCTATCCAGACATTCGGAGTAGCCGCAAGTTCGAGTTCCTTCCTACTTACGACATCGATGCGGCGTGGGCATACAAGCATAAGGGCGTTTTCCGTACTGTGGGAGGCTTTTGCCGCGACTTCCTTGATGGAAGAAAAGACGATGTGCGTCATCGTATGCAAGTGATATTGGGGCGAGAGAAAGACCCGTTCGATTCGTATGCTTTTCAGTTCGATTTGCAAAACAAATACGGATTGCATCCTGTTTATTTCGTTCTTTGTGGCGATTATAATCCCAACGACAAAAGCATCTCTATACGCAATGCCGCATTCCAAAACCTTATAAAGTATCTTGGCGATTATGCGGAAGTGGGTCTGCACCCGTCGTTCACTTCATACGCAGAGCCTGAACGCCTGGCAATGGAGGTGCAAAGACTTTCGTCTGTTCTCAACCGTGAAGTGAATCAAAGCAGGTTCCATTTTCTGCACATGGGACTGCCTCACAGTTACCAACGTCTTGTGGAACTTGACATAACCGATGATTACACTATGGGTTATGCCTTGCAGCCAGGCTTTAGGGCTGGCACATCACGCGCTTTCAGGTTCTTCGACATGGAAAACGATACCCCGACAAACCTTATTGTTCACCCTTTCACTCTGATGGACGGCACCATGCGCGATTATCTTGCCCTCGATGTCAGCCATTCTTTTGAAATGGCAAAACAATTAGTCGATGAAGTGAAAAAAGTGAATGGCACTTTTTGTTACATCACGCACAACGAAACCCTGGGTGGACAAAAACGCTGGCAAGGGTGGCCTGAAATGTATGAGAAAATAATCAAATATAATTTAGGTGTTGAAGAAGGGTAAGGATGTGTGTTTCACCAAGACGAGTATAGCCGGTAATGATAAGACATTTTAAGCATAGTGAGATAGACTTGCAAAAATGGGATGAATGCATAGCACAGTCCACTTACGGTCTCGTTTATGCTTTGTCTTGGTATCTTGACATCGTCAGCCCGGAATGGGAGGCCCTTGTTGAAGACGATTATAAGGCTGTTATGCCACTTACGTGGAAAAAAAAGTTTGGTGTGAGGTACCTGCGCCAACCTTTCTTTTCGCAGAAATTGGGGGCTTTCTCGCGTGACGAAATGTCTGACAAGCGTTTGGGGGAGTTCATGAGCAAGGCACAGTCTCTCTTCTCGTTTGCAGAGATTAATCTTAATGCATCAAATGATTTGGCCGATGCCCGTCGCCACGATAATTTTGAACTGTCTCTCGCCAAAGGGTATGAACAGCTGGCGGCTTCTTATCACGAAAACACAAGGCGTAATCTCCTGCGGGCATTAAAGAACAATCTTGAAATAGTTGCTGACGTCGATGTGGAAAAAGTGATTTCGCTGTTCGATTCTGACCGCCGCCAGTCACTCGACTCGTTTGACGATAGCTCCTATTCTGTCTTGAGATGTCTGGTGGAAGAAGCCATAAGGCGCGGTAATGGATTTGTGAGAGGAGTCGCTTCGGGTGGCACTAACGATGTCGTGACAGCTGCTGTGTTTCTCAACTATGGCAATAAAATAACTTTTGTTTTTTCGGGTAATAGCATAGAAGGCAAAAATATGCAGGCCATGACTTTTCTCGTTGATTCAGTGATAAAACAATACAGTGATACCGAGTTTCTTCTTGACTTCGAGGGGTCGGACAATGAAGGCCTGGCAAGATTCTATAGAGGCTTTGGCTCCGAATCCGTAAAATACAGTTCGCTTTATTTCAATAATATGTCGTGGTTTTCTAACTGTATGTTGTCATTGTGGAAAGGCTTGCGACACCTTTCGGTATGAATTTTATGAGATAATTGACAATTTACAAGGTTGTAACCCTTTCGGTGCTATATAATAATTCATAAATTTGCAAGGTAACTAAATATAATGTCAAATGGAAATATACTATTATTGGCTTATTGCCGCAGCGATTTTGTTGATTGTTGAGATAATGACAGCTGGCTTTGGCGCGATTTTTTTCGCAGTTGGTGCTGCTGTTGCCGCCTTGGTGGCTTTTATCACCCCGTCTTTCACATTGCAGATTTTGTCCTTTGCAGTGGTGTCGTTTCTGTCGTTCATTTTCGTTAGACCGATAGCAATGCGTTTCTTGGACAAAAACTCCAACGAAGTGAAAACCAATGCCGATGCTCTCGTGGGACGCAAAGGCATCGTTTCTGAAACAATCGACACACACGCTCATACAGGCCGTGTAGCCATAGATGGCGACGATTGGAAGGCTGTGCCCGAAACAGACTCTGTTATAGAAAAAGGTGCCGAGGTGACTGTGGTTAGCCGCGATAGCATCGTTCTGACAGTAAGATGATAACAAACTCAAATATTAACCAATAAAACATTCATTACTATGCAGTTTTTCCTTTTTTTTCTTATTGCTCTTGTGGCGATTTATGTCTTAAGTGGAATCAAAATCGTCTCACAGTCTGAAACAATGATAATTGAACGTTTGGGCCGTTTCAATCGTACAATGAACGCCGGTATCAATGTTATCTTGCCTATAGTCGAAAAGGCAAAAGACACCATAGTGCGCCGGCAAAACGGAAGCATGGCACGCACCTCTCGCATCGATATGCGCGAACAAGTGTATGACTTCGACAAACAAAGCGTTATCACCAAAGATAATGTTATGACCGAAATAAATGCTTTGCTTTATTTCCAGATCGTTGACCCTATGAAGGCCGTCTATGAAATCCAAAACCTTCCTGTCGCAATTGAAAAACTGACACAGACAACATTGCGTAATGTGGTGGGTGAGATGGAACTGGACGAGACCTTGACCTCGCGCGACACCATCAATTCCAAACTTCGTACTGTGCTTGACGAGGCCACAAACAAATGGGGCGTAAAGGTGAATCGTGTAGAACTACAGGACATCACACCTCCCGAGAGCATACGCCGTACCATGGAACTCCAGATGCAGGCCGAACGTAACCGCCGTGCAGATATTTTGAAGGCTGAAGGAGAAAAACAAGCCCAGATTCTTAACTCCGAAGGTGAAAAACAGGCTGAAATAAACGCCGCAGAGGCTGAGAAACAAGCCAATATTCTTCGCGCCGAAGGCGAGGCTCAAGCCAAGATACTTCAGGCCAATGCTGAAGCAACAGCAATACGCCAAATAGCAGAAGCTGTCTCTGACCAAAAGGCCGACCCCGTCAACTATCTTCTTGCTTTGAAATATGTCGATGCACTGAAAGAAGTGGCAGGCGGACAACAGAACAAGACTGTTTATCTGCCATACGAAGCAACCAATATGCTAGGCTCACTCGGTGGTATAAAAGACATGTTTGCCAAGTGAAAATGGTGAAAATCAGATTTTGATCTCTTGCGGTCGGGATGAGCCATCCCGACCGCTTTTTTTTCTATCGAATTTTTAAAACACATTCCCAATAGATTTGAATGACAAATTGATGGCTTTAGTTGGATTGAGTCATGTTGCTATATAAACTTTTATCAAAACTGACAAAATGGCATATAAATGTGCCGTAAATTATCCTAAACTGACAAAATGACATAAAATTAAGGCAAAAATCGCACTGGCCCAGAATTTGACTGTCTCAAGTTGTCCGAACAAGAGAAAATATAGAGGACAAACCAAACAATTGAAAGTTAAACAAAAAATAGGAGATTAAAGCTATGTTAACAACAAGAAGACCTCAAGATTTCATGCCTACATTATTCAATGAATTGATGAACCTCGGTGGCAACACATGCACCAATCCTCAGATGAACGTCATCGAATCGAAAGAAAACTACAAAGTTCAACTTTTGGTTCCTGGACTAAAAAAGGAAGACCTGAAGATTTCCATCGACACCGAAGGAAACCTGGTCGTTGAAATGTCAAAACAGAATAAACTCGAAGAAAAGAAAGACGATAGCCGCTATCTGCGTCGCGAGTTCTCGGTTGACCAATTCCGCCAAACGTTGATGCTGCCTGAAGACATACACAGGGAGCAGATAACTGCTAAGATGGAAAACGGAATCCTTGACATAGTGATGCCTCGTGTCACTTTGGAGGAAAAACAAAAGTTGGTACAGAGCATAGAAGTGCAATAACCATAAAACTTATTATAATGAACGGAGGGATTAATGTCTCTCTGTTCTTTTTTATGCGTGATCCAGGTGCTCCCTTAATGTATTGTCAACACCTGATTTGGACAATTTGGCATCGGTTTCTTCCCAATGCCGTTATTTGTTGTCCATTGGTGATCTTGTGATTAGATTTTTCTTATTTTTGCACGTTTTTTTTTAGAAATTGATAGATGAGGAGAAATATAGTTCTATTCTTGTTAGTGTTTATGACTCTTGGGATAACAGCTCAAGACGCTGACACCACAAGAAAGGAAAAGGATTTTCGTATTACCAAACTTAGCATTGAGACACGTGCCGATTTTGAGGCTAACTTCGATGCCGACTTTGCTTCTACAGGATTGGGTTTTAGTGGCCGTTATCTGAATTTCAACCTTGATGGCCAGATAACTCCCAAATTGCGTTACAGTTACAGGCAACGCCTTAATGTTTGGGAGCAGGGCTTTGTAAATTTCTTCAAAGGTACCGACTGGGCACAACTGACATGGCAGGCGCATAAGAACATCGCTATTTCGGGAGGCAAGCAGGTTCTCATGATAGGAGGGTGGGAGTATGATTTAGCTCCAATAGACGTTTTTATTCCGTCTGAGTTCTGGAATACCATACCATGTTATGAAATGGGCGTAAGTGCGGCCTTTAGCGATAACGAGAGAAAACATAGTGTTTGTCTGCAGGTGACAAATTCTCCGTTTGCCGAGAAAGCATTGTCAGGTATGTTTGCCTACAACTTGTGTTGGCAAGTCAATATCGGTTTCTTTAAACCCAGCTACTCATTTAATATGGTTGAGTCTTCAAAAGGCAATTTTATTAGTTATATAGCCCTTGGAAACAAGTTTGAGTTTGAAAAGTGTATGTTAGTTGTTGATTTTATGAATAGGGCGTCATTCAAGCAGAAGCGTTATTTCTTTGACGATTTCACGTTGCTTGCCGAAGCCCACTACCTCCCGAATTCACATTGGGATGTCTTTGTGAAAGGAGGCCATGACTGCAACCATGCACAACCAGCCGACACTGAGCAATCCGATTTTTTTGACTTGACCGTAAAACCAGGTGTCGTGTATGATTTTGCTGGTCTCGGCTTTTCTTATTTCCCCTTGATAGGTAAACACCTTGTCCGATTGCATTTCACCACTTCTGCAGGCCGTAGTGCAGGCGAAATGGCCTATTGCCTTAACACAGGCCTCACGTGGAAAATTCGTTTTAAACAATAATTTTTTGCAATGAAAAGATCTAAATTATTGAAATTCATGACGAAAAGAAGTGTTGAAACAGTCATTTTTCTTGTTGTGTTTATTGCTTTCTTTTCGCTTCTGTCATGGAAGATGACTTTGCCAAAGATGTTGAATACCTTTATGCAGACTGCATATAGCCTTCTTTTGGAAACTGTGTTTTTCCTGATGGCTGTGTGCGTACTTACTGGCGCCATTGGCAAACTGCTTGTGGAGTTTGGTGTGGTGCGTCTCCTGGAGAATATTTTGCGTCCTTTTATGAAGCCACTATACAACCTTCCTGGTGTCGCCGCTTTGGGAGCATTAATGACTTTTTTGAGCGATAATCCTGCTATCATAGGTTTGTCAAAGGATAAGAATTTTAACCTTTATTTCAAGCAATACCAACTTGTGTCTCTTACCAATTTTGGAACAGCTTTTGGTATGGGCTTGGTTGTCATTGCCTTTATGGCGGCTAAAGGATTCTTCTATGGTGCCATAGTTGGTTTTGTGGGTGCTGTCATGGGAAGTATTGTCTCAACGCGTCTTATGCAACGTTTCACGCTAAAGGCATACCCTGAAATGGATGCAGAACTTGTTCATTCTGGCGATGAGCAGCAAATATCATTTAAAAGCGAGGACAATGCCTTTATGCGAATGCTTAATTCGGTTTTAGATGGTGGAAAGAGCGGTGTTGACATTGGATTGGCCATCATTCCTGGCGTTCTTGTTATATCTACTCTTGTTATGATGTGTACCTTTGGCCCGTCTGGTGAAGATGGCGAGTATCTTGGCGTCGCATACGAAGGTGTTCCTGTCATTACGTGGCTGGCAGGCAAGATTAACTTTATATTCGATTGGCTCTTTGGCTTCAAGTCGCCTGAACTTATTTCGTTCCCGATTACCGCACTTGGTGCTGTTGGAGCAGCTTTGGGTTTGATACCTCGTTTTATATCTGAAGGTATCGTTGACAACAATGCTATTGCTGTTTTTACCGCTATGGGCATGTGCTGGAGCGGATACCTCAGCACACATACAGCCATGCTTGATTCACTGGGACAACGCAAACTCGTAAGCAAGGCAATAGGAGCTCATACTATTGGCGGTATTGTAGCTGGAATAAGTGCACACTGGCTGTATGAGTTGGCTTCGCTTATCATTAAATGATTTGATGCCGCACATAATTACTATTTGAGTCTTGCAATAAAACAAAAAGCCGAACCATTCGGTTCAGCCTTTTTGCATTACACTGTTTGTGTTTGTGTCATACCATCAGCGCACCTACAAGACCCAAGATTGCGTAGAACTCAGGAAGAGCGGCATAGATAAGCGTGTTGGTAAAAACGTTGTGACCTTGACTGATGCCGACAATGCCATTTGCGCATACTTGACCTTGGCGTATCGCTGAAATCATACATACTACACCTACGCATGCTCCAATGCCAAAGATGACAAGACCTTGCGTAGGGTCTGCCTGAAGTTTGCCAAGAAGCATGAAGAATGCCACAAATCCATAAATGCCTTGTGTTGCAGGCAGTGCCGACAGCACCATAAAGTTTCCTGATGCTTCAGGTTTCTTTTTCAAGCCACCTTCAGCGGCATTTCCTGCTGTTGATGTGCCGATTGAACTTCCAATGCCGGCAAGGGCTAATACAAGTCCTAAACCGAGATAACCTAAGATTACTTCCATTTTTATTTTTGTTTTTTAATTATTGATTTCTCTTTCTGTTAAAGGATTATATTTTCGTCCGCTGCCTTCGTAGCCCGAATTCTTGAAAAATTCGAGGAAGTTAAGACGCAAGGGGTGGACGAAGGCCCCGAGCACACACATCGCAATGTTGAGAACGTGTCCTATCACTACGATGAGAATGAAGGGAATCCAGCCTAAGCCGCCATCGCCCAAGGTTTGTGCACCAATGGCGTTGAATGCCTCGCCAAGTTTCGCTCCTGCCAGACCGAGTGCATAGAGGCGCAGGTAACTCAATACGTCGCCAAGCAAACCTGTTGCTGTGTTGTATGCTGACCATAAGCCTGCTCCGATGTTGAATATCACTTTGCGGTGCACATCGTTGAGAATGTATATCTCTATAGTTGATACCACACCTATAACAATGAATACCCATTTGGTCACTTCGTTGTTAAGTACTCCAATGAGCGATAACCCTGCCACTATTACGCCTCCCACGATAAGTAGTGTCCAGCCACGTGTCTCCATCGAGTTGAGGAAACCTTTGGTCTTGGTGATGTGATTTGTTTTGATAAGCATGGCAAGGCAGATGTGAATTATGCCTACAATAATGGCAAGTACCATAGTGCCATCGTAGTCTCCTATCTTGGCAGGCAGCATTATGCTCTTGACCGAATCGGGTAATGAACTCCATTGTAGCATGTCGGTCGAGAAGAAGGTGTGGAAGAAGAACCCTATCACCGTTGTAGCAATGCCCAGTGTTATTACCAAAGGTGTCAGTTTGCCCAGCACTTTATTTAAGGCAAGACCCGCACCTATGAGGACCAGTCCATAGCCTGCATCGCCCATACAGAAAGCAAAGAAGAGCATGAAAAATATTGAAATCCACGCTGTTGGGTCGAACTCGCCGTATTTTGGCCTGCCATACATGTCGGTAAGCACCTCGAACATGGAGACAAACCGGTTGTTTTTGAGTTTGATGGGCGGATTGTCCATCTCTTTGGCTTTGTCGACAATGTAGTAAACACCATCATCATCAAGTATATGCTGAAGTGATTGGTCGTTTTCGGAAGGAGCGAAGCCTTCAATGACAGTAATATGGCTCTCTGCGGTTTTTGTTCCTGACGCATTGGCCAAATAGAGATCCAATTCGGCAAGTGTGTTGTCGAGACTTGCCTTTATGTCATTTTCGCGACTTTTGAGCTCTGATAGGCGTTTCTCTTCAACTTTTAATTGGTTGTTGAGTTTCTCTATCTCATTTATTGTTTCGCTATACGATGTGTTTGGCGAACGCTCTTCTTTTAAGGGGAAAGACAAATCGTCATTTTCGGACAATATAACGAAATAGGTGTTGGTATTATCGGTAGAAATGACGCTAAGGTTATAGTCTTCTTGCCATTTGCTATCGAATGATGATGTCTTGACTTTGTAAAAATGTGGTTTGAGACCGAGTTGCTCCAGACGCTCGAAGGTGTTGCTGTCGAAGACTCCCCATGGCTTTTTCTGCTCTGCTTCCTTGTGCAGCAGTGGCAGTTTTTCTATTATGTCGTTCCTGTTGTTGAATATGGCTATGACGTCATCTGCTGGATTGGCACTTTTTGTTGCTTCAGGTGAACATGTCTCGACTTTTTTAAGTATGTTGAGGGCTTTTCTCAATGTCTCGACCTTTTGTGAAAGCATTTCCGATGTGTCGTCAATGGGTTTCATAGAGCGGGTGATGTCAACAATACCCACTGATTGCAGCTTTTTCATCAGTTTGTCCACATCTCCGCTAAGTAGGATGAAGTCGTATTTGGTCATTTCAGTTACCATGTTTAGCCTCCTCTTCTTCCATTATGTGTTTGTTTTTGACTATTTTCTGCGAAGCCTTCGAAAGATTCTCCTCATCTTCCATATAACGTTTTATTTTGCGTATGGCTTCATTGTAGCCTGGTATTTGAACCTTTTCGTAAAGGTTCACTTTTTGGGTTGTCTTCTTGCGTTGATAGTCAAGAATGCGGCTCACTTCGGTGTAGACTTCCGACTCGATGCCCAACTGGGCAAGGTTCTTCAGGATCTGCACACCGTCGGCATACCACATCGGCTTGGTGAAAAGGTTAATATCTTTGATGTCGTAAATCACTTCTTCCAATGCTGGTGTGGGAACGCCTGCTATCTTGACGGTCTTCAGTTTTACGTCTGTGATGGCTATCAGTCCTGGCTCGAACTCATTCCAAAGCCTGGCCATATACTCGTATGATTTGAGTTCGGCCTCTAACTGGGCAACAAGAGCCTCGGAGCGCTGCTTGGCTTTCTTCACCTCAAGGCGCAGGGCACTCTCCTTGCTCTTTAGCGTAGGAAGCGCACGCACACGCGTCTTGAGCTGCTTGTTCAGTTCGTTCAGCGAAGTCTTGTTATATTGAAACTTGACGGCCATAGCTTATTCTTTCCAGTATTTTTTAATGAGTTTGTCTTTAAGGCCCGTCTCGGCTTTGGTGAAGTATTTTGCAAACAATTCCCAACCAGTGTCAAGCATTTCTTCAATAGGAATGTTGACATCGATGGCAAGCAGACGGGTTGCATATTCCTTGGCATAATCGAGGCAACGCAAGTCGTAGTCGCTCAGGTCGAAACCGTTTTCCAGTTTCGTCTTGGCGTTGGCGGCATCGGCATACAGACGGACTGAAGTGTTCATCACGGCACTGTGGTCTTCACGGGTCTTCTTGTTCTGCACCAACTGCTTCAGACGTGACAATGAACGGAACGGGTCAACAATTACTTTGCCAGAGTCGGCATCTGCACGCAGGAACAACTGACCTTCAGTGATATAACCCGTGTTGTCAGGGATAGCGTGGGTGATATCGCCATCGTTCAAAGTGGTCACAGCGATGATGGTGATGGAACCGCCGTCAGGCAACTGCACGGCCTTTTCGTAAATCTTTGCAAGGTCGGAATAAAGCGAACCTGGCATTGAGTCTTTTGAAGGAATCTGGTCCATGCGGTTGCTCACTATGCTCAATGCGTCTGCATAAAGAGTCATGTCGGTGAGAAGCACGAGGACTTTTTCGTTTTTGTCAACAGCGAAATATTCGGCTGCTGTAAGTGCCATGTCTGGTATGAGAAGACGCTCGACAGGCGGCTGGTCGGTGGTGTTGACGAAAGAAATAATTTTATGCAAGGCACCTGCACTTTCAAACTGGTTCTTGAAATACAGGTAGTCGTCGTTAGTCAGGCCCATGCCGCCGAGGATAATCTTATCGACATCGGCACGCAAGGCCACCATGCTCATCACCTGGTTGTAAGGCTGGTCAGGGTCGGCAAAGAAAGGTATTTTTTGGCCTGACACAAGGGTGTTGTTGAGGTCGATGCCTGCTATTCCGGTTGGGATAAGTTGTGATGGCTGTCTTCTCTTGTACGGGTTGACCGAAGGACCGCCAATTTGTCGGCGTTCGCCTTCTATTGCAGGGCCTCCGTCAATAGGGTCGCCGTAGGCATTGAAGAAACGGCCGGCTAATTGCTCGCTTACATTGAGTGTTGGAGGTTCACCGAAGAAAGTTACCTCGGCATCGGTCGGAATGTCCTCCGTACCGCCAAACACCTGCAAAGTGATGTTCTTATCCTTGATTTTCACCACCTGTGCCAGACGGCCAGCCACGAGAGCCAGTTCATCATTTGAAACGCCATCAGCATCCAACGAAACGGTTGCCTTGGTGATGGCAGTCAAATGGGTATAGATTCTTTGAAATGCTTTCTCACTCATGTTTCAATTCCTCCTTAAACTGATTGAGATATTTATTGAATTGTTCCGACTGATACTCCGAATAGTT
>JAZLGA010000041.1:0-12636 GCA_045616045.1 Bacteroidales bacterium
CATGGCTACGATCCGACTTCCCTTTTGCAACACAATGCTGTCAGACTGAATTTCAAACACGGCTCCAGCCTTGGAGAGTTCGCAAATCAAGGCCTCTGCCCTATCAGACTCCTTGTATTTCAAATTTTTGACACCTTTGAAAACAGCCTTGAGGTTCAAAGCGGCACAAGTGGCGACCAAAGCCGGAAAAAGGTCTGGAGTGTGGGTGAAGTCGAACACAAGTTCATTGTATATTTCATTATTTTTGTTTAACAACATGCCTCCGTGCTTAAACGAGCACGACACACCCATGCGCGCAAACATGTCGGCAACTGCCTTGTCTCCTTGTATGCTATCGTCGTAAAATCCATTGAGAGCCAGATGACAAGACTTGCACAAAGCGGCAGCCTCGAACCAATATGAGGCAGAGCTCCAGTCAGGCGAGACATGGTATGGCTTTGCTTTATAGTGCGATGGCAAGACACTGATAGTCATACCATTGCGCGACACATTTGCGCCAAAATGACTCATAATTCCTATTGTCATGTCCAAATAAGGCATGGAACTCGGCTCTCCGACAAGGCCTACAGCGACGGGGGAATCCAAAGTGGGCAGCATCAACAGCAACGAAGAAGCGAACTGGCTGCTCATGGAGACATCAATATCTATGTCAACAGGTTTCAACTTTTTGCCTGTGATGAATAAAGGAAGACTTTCTTTCTCGTTTGTATAGCGTATGTCGGCACCCATCATAACAAGAGAGTCCACCAAAGGTGCTATGGGGCGATGTCTCAGACGGTCGTTACCTGTAAGGATCCAACTTCCTTCCTTTTGGGCCAGATATGTGACAAGAAAACGACATACAGTACCAGCATCTGCACAGTCAAAGGCATAGGTAGTGCTGTTGTCAGCGTTATTAATCTTGTCAAGCAAATCTGCAAGGAGTCTGGTATCATTAGAGTCAGAAATGTTTTCGCAGCGAAAGTCTTCTCCAAGATAAGCACCAATCATGAGAACGCGGTTTGACTCGCTTTTGCTTCCTGCAATCTCAATCATACCGTCAAGTATGCCGTTTGGGTGTGTTATCTTCATGAGTCCAAGACAGATTTCAGTTTTGACAGAGCCTCGATTATGTCATTATGAGGCACTGCATCGTCGAAGATGCATTTCAGTCGGCTGTCGAGCAGAATGAAAAGAGGTTTTGCCTTAATGTTTTTCTTGTCGTGAATGAGTTTTTCTGGCACTTGGACGATGGCATCGTCAGTCAGTCTTGCCTCGCACATGGCAAGAAGTTTTTTCATCGTAGGCACATACGCATCAAGCAAGGACAATGGCATATTATGTCGCACATGTGAGATGAAAAGCGAGCAGAACATGCCCATTGCCACAGCTTCACCATGAAGAACAGTGTCTTTTTGGCCAATAAACAAGGCTTCGAGTGCATGTCCTATGGTATGGCCGAAGTTAAGTATCCGTCTGTAGCCATGGTCGTATTTGTCGTGCGAGACTATGTTTTGTTTTATGGAGGCTGCCTGTTGCAGAAGTTCCCTATAGTTTTGTTCCGTTGCACCAAGAAAGGTTGAGTTTGAGACGAAGCCATATTTCACCATTTCAGACAAACCCGACAGAAGTTGGCGTTGCGGCAAAGTGTCAAGAAAATCGGGATTCAGATATACCAATTCCGGGTCGGCAAATAGTCCAATCTTGTTTTTGACGCCCATGAAATCGATGCCTGTCTTACCTCCTATTGAAGCGTCAATCATGGACAACAATGTTGTTGGCACGTTGACGAAGGCTATCCCACGGTTGTAGCATGCAGCGGCAAAGCCTCCGATGTCGCTTACCACTCCCCCGCCTAAGTTTATGAGCAAAGCGTCACGGCTGGCATGATTGTCGGTCAGAGTTGTCCATATATGAGCAAGTGTTTCGATGTTTTTATGCTCTTCTCCGCTTTGAATGCCAATCAAGGCATGGTCTTCGCCGAAAAGCGACCTGAAGATAGGCAAACAACAACGGCAGACATTGTCATCGGTCAGAAGAAAAACGCTTTCGTGCGATGACATCACTTTTTTCAAGTCGTCGGGAATGCAGGATATGGTACAATTGTGGTCGGCCATAGGCATGTTTCTTTCATTGTCATACGCTTTCCGTGCTGCATCTCACGACACGCGAATTGTCGGAGTTGCCATGCTTTATCTCAACTTTGACATATCTGTCGGGCAACAATGGTTCTATCATCTCAGGCCATTCGATAAGGCAAAGGCTATCACTATAGAAGTAGTTCTCATAGCCAATATCGTATGCCTCATCTATTTTCTTAATACGATAGAAATCGAAGTGATAGACAGGATTCATGTTGCGATCGACATATTCGTTCACGATGGCGAATGTAGGACTGTTGACCTCATCGGTCACGCCCAACTTGTGACACAGTTTTTTTATCAGTGTTGTCTTTCCGGCGCCCATAGGTCCGTAAAAGGCCACCACATTGGACTCGCGAGTCATCTCGAGAATGCAGTCCGACACTTGTGAGAGTTCCTCTACACTGTTTATTTGAAATTCCTTTGTCATAATAGAGTTTTTTTTGTTTGAGAGACAAATTATAGTTTGGACTTCAAATGCACTATCGGAATAAGCATTTCGTTCATTGAAATGCCTCCATGCAGGAAAGTGTTGCGATAATAGCTGACGTAATAGTTATAGTTGTTGGGATAAGCCAAGAAGTCGTTTGCGCGAGCGAAAACAAATGAGGTGCTCACGTTCGCCATAGGAAGGAAAATCTTTTCGGGGTCACGCACCTCGAACACTTCTTTGGGGTTGTATTTCATGTTACGTCCGAACTTGTAGCGCAGGTTGGTGTTAACCTTCTTGTCGCCAAGCAGCTTGACAGGGTTTTTGACATAGTTTGAGCCATGGTCGGTTGTGATGATCATGTCACATTTCTTCTGTGCTATATACTGCATCATATCGAGCAGAGAGGAGTGTTCGAACCACGAGAGCATCAGCGAGCGGTATGCTTTTTCGTCGTCGGCAAGTTCCCTTATTATCTCCATCTCGGTACGTGCATGAGAGAGCATGTCAATAAAGTTGTAAACTATCACATTGAGTTTGTTCTGCATAAGGTTGTGCATCTGTTCTGCCAGTTTCTTGCCAACTTGCAGATTCAGTACCTTATTGTAGGAGAACTTTATTCCGTGTAGTCCGAAACGGCGCAGTTGTTCGCCAAGGAGTTGTTCTTCGAATTGGTTTTTAGTACCTTCGTCGTCCTCTTCAATCCACCATTCTGGATAACGGCGTCGTATCTCGAGTGGCATGAGGCCTGCAAAGATGGCATTACGGGCATATTGTGTCGTGGTAGGCAGAATACTATAGTAAATGTCATCATTTACGACATAGAAGAAATTCTCTATGATGGCCTGCATAGACTTCCAATGGTCGTAACGAAGGTTGTCGATCACTATAAGGAAAAGAGGCTTGTCGGCGCCATTGTTGAGTACGGGCAAAATCTTGTCGCGAAGCAGTGTGTGCGACATGACGGGTTTGTTTTCTTCACCAGGCTGCACCCAAGATGTGTAGTTTTGCTGAACATAACGCGAGAACTCACGGTCTGCTTCGTTTTTCTGGTCAGCCAAGATATCCTTTATCCCGTCATCGTTGACTTTCTGGAGGTCAAGGTCCCAACGGGTGAGACGCTTGAAAACATCCACCCATTGATTGAAGTCTGGTCCGCTGTTTATTTCCAAACTTATGTTACGGAACTCCTGCTGGTAGGTCTGTGACACCTTTTCGTCGCGGAGTTTTTTGTTGTCAAGGTTACGTTTAAGCGAAAGGAGTATTTGATTAGGATTGACGGGTTTGATAAGATAATCAGCTATGTTTGAACCAATTGCATTTTCCATAATCATTTCTTCCTCACTTTTGGTAATCATCACGACAGGCAGTTGAGGGAAACGGCGTTTAATTTGTTCCAAAGCCTCGATGCCCGACACGCCAGGCATCTGTTCATCAAGAAAAACGATGTCGAAATGTTGCTGTTCGACTAAGTTTATGGCTTCAGAGCCGTTGATGGCAGTGACTATCTCATAGCCTTTCTGCTCAAGAAACATGATATGTGGCTTCAAAAGGTCAATCTCATCATCTGCCCATAATATAGTGGTTTTCTGCATGATTCTACTTTTTCATTAATAATATAACGGAGAACGGCTCCCTTTTATTTTGCATTTAGAAACCACAAAGATACAATTTTATGTTTTACGATGGACAACGGTCGGCAAACAGCTGCTGGTTGTCGTCTGCAAGCATACTGCATTGACACATTCTGATTCCTATTTTTATTATCTTTGCGACAAATCTCATTTATATGAAAAACACAAGACTGATTATTGCCGTTGTTGTTCTTTTGCTTGTCATATCCGGCTGCAAGTCATCCGATTACACTGAATTCACAAAAAAAGCATACCAAGCCATTGGAAACACCAGACTGATGGAGAAAGACAGCAAAACAATGGATTTCAACATAAGAGATGGACGAATCCTGTTTGTGGGCAGTGTAAACGGAAAGGCCGACACTGTCCAATTCGACACGGGTGTGAGTGCCCCTATAGTGCAATTCACAAACAGCAAGGACGCAGGAAGTCACAAGTTTTACGAATACCCTGTCACCACAGTTGAGACCGGGACAAGCAAGATTGGCATCGAAGAGATAGACTTGGGTTTCCCTTTCTATGACTTGCACAGTTATTCGCTGTTTTACCTTATGGAGAATGCATCAGAATGCGACAACCTCAGAGGCATTGACAGTTATTCGCTGGTGGGTTCAGGAAGCCTGTTACAATTTGGAAATATAATGAATCTGGACTTCACAAACAGCAAAATGTCACTTTTGGACAAGGGTTATGTCATCGACACCAACGAATACAAGCCTGTGGAAGGACATTATTTCCAAAGCATTCCTTTCATAAAGATAAGCATCGACGGCAGGGTGTACGAATGCATTTTCGACACAGGCAACCAAGCCGGCATTTTGCTCAAGGACACCGAGCGCATAGCGATGATAAAAGACAGCGACTACGCATACGAGGGCTCTTACGGCCTTGCAGCGAGCGGGGCCACAAAAGGACAGAAGTTCATCGTCGCTCCTGAGGAAAATGTCATTTTGAGCGGTACAAGCAGCAAAAATTTCGTTCTCTATGTCGAGAACATCTCATTCAACAACGTGGGATTAGGGTTCATCAAAAACTATGATTGGATTTTGGACACCGAAAACCAGAAGATTTACGCCAAGAACCGCTACCTAAACTACAAACGTCCCACCGCTGAATCAGACTACAGAAGTACAATAATTGACAACAACATTGTCATAATCAACAGGTTGATGAACAACAGTCCAAAATTCAATGTTGGCGACATCATTGACAGCGTTGATGGCGTGCCTGTCAACGAGGAAAACATTTGCGAGATGCAAGAGAAACTCAACAAGGCATCAGACTGGAGCAAGTTGTCTGTCACCGTAAGGGAATAGCCAGTTACCATGACAGGCAATAAAAAGCAATGCACTTAATCTTCTGGCACAAGATGCAGCATTTCGTCAATCTTAGGCAGCACCTCGCCTGACTTGCCATCGATATAGATGTCGGAAATATAGTTGGTATAGGTGGAAGGCTCCTTGTTTATCTCAATGATTTTAGCCTTGTGCCGTTTTGCTATCACAGGTATGGTGTTAGCTGGACTCACCTGTCCCGATGTTCCTATTATGACAAAAACGTCGCAACTGAGTGCGTCGTCAACTGAGTTTTGATAGGCATCAGATGGTATTCCTTCTCCGAAAAAGATGAAATCGGGTTTCATAAGACCGGAACATTTGGGGCAATGCGGAGCCGTATCGGCCAAAGAAATTCCAGACGATTCCATTTTATGTCCGCACCTTGTACAAACAAAGCGAGCCGAGTTACCATGAAATTCGCGTATCACCTTGTTTCCGGCAATGCGGTGCAGGTCGTCGATATTCTGTGTTATGACAGATTTGAGAAAACCTTTCTTCTCCCATTCGGCCAAGACAAGATGCCCGGGATTGGGCTTTATCTCGTGATTGTTGAAGAAATTGTAAAACACCTCTTTGATAACCTTCCACGATTCATCGGTATGGGTCATATAAAAGTCAAGTTCGAGAGAATTGGGGTCATATTGATTCCATATTCCACCCTCACCCCTGAAAGGAGGTATTCCGCTCTCGGCCGACATTCCAGCTCCAGTGAACGCAACAACCCTATTAGCTTTGCTTATTATTGCAGCGGCTTCAGATATTTTTTCAGTATTCATTGTTGTACAATATTTTTTATTAACTCATAATTTCATATAAAGCGTTGGTTTATAAGGTCATAACTTCTAAACTCAATATCTTCTGTCTTGTTTAGTCTCAACACCACTTCAATAGTGTTTGCCGTACCCCACCGGCCTTTCAAAGTAGGCATTTCAACCAGACCCTTAATCTCGTCGAGGAACTCTGTACGAGGCATGGCGTAAGCACCCAGACTTTTCAGGTGAGATGTCTCCTGCTGGCAGTCTATCAGCTTGAACTCATTATCCATGAGGAATTTGTGCAGGTGAAAGAATGCCACCTTTGATGCGTCACTGACCTTGTGGAACATCGACTCGCCAAAGAACACTTTCCCTATAGATAAACCGTAGAGTCCACCAACGAGGACATCGTCTTGATATGTCTCGAATGAATGGGCGAAGCCCATCCTATGAAGGTTGCAATAGGAGTCTATCATCTCATCATGAATCCAGGTTCCATTTTGTCCATTACGTGCCACTTGAGCGCAGTTGAGCATCACATTCTCGAAATCGGTGTCTATCTTGACCTCGAACTTACCAGAAGCCATTAAACGTCTAAGCGACTTGGAAACTTTCATCTCGCCAGGGCGGATGATGAGTCGCGGGTCGAGCGACCACCACAGAATCGGGTTAAGTTCGCTGTACCATGGGAAAATGCCATTGGCATAAGCCATCAGAAGTCTCTCGGAAGAAAGATCCCCGCCAAATGCCAGAATACCGTCCTTATTTGCCAAACCAGCATAGGGAAAGGTACAGTCATCGTCGTCAAGTTGATATATAATATCCATAATGCGAAGATACGAATATTTTTATATCTAACGCAATAAAGAGGAGAAATATTTTGAGAGCAGCCGTCTGCTATCGGCGCAGTGAAACGCATTTGCTCGGCAGTCAGCTTGATCAGCGTGGATTTCATGGAACTTTTTTCTCTCTCAGAGTGGGCATTGAGAGTTTATGTGTATTTTTTAACTTATGGTGGGTTCTATAAATTCAACGAAATAAAATACAAATGATATGACAAATTTAAAATTTCTTTTCCTCGCTTTTGGCCACTTTTCGGCATCTTGCTGTTTATCAATCGGTTGCATAGCCCACTATGCGCCCTCATTCTGCGCAGCAATCTGCTCGAAAACCGACTCAAAATCACTGGAAAATAATTTATAGAACCCACCTAATATCGCAACTGCCATTATTTGCCTATTCACCCTTTCTTCATCTCGACAAGTTCTATGAAGAAATGACGGCATGCTTGGGGGCTGAAATTTCTCAGTGCCCGGCTATCATTCAATTGACAACAGCTCTTTAAGTTTGGCGACAAAAACATCAATATCATCTTCGGTAGTGTCAAATGAGCACATCCAACGGACGACATTTGCAGCCTCGTCCCAGTCATAGAAGAAGCAGTGCTGTTGCAGTTCTTTCCACACATCACGGGGCAGACGCACAAAAACGCCATTGGCCTGGACAGGATATACCACTTCCACCCAATCTATGTCTTTTACTTTGTTGTAAAGGAGTTGTGCCATCTGGTTTGAGTGTGTAGCATTGCGTTTCCAGAGTTCGTTCTCAAAATAAGCCTCGAACTGAGCCGCTATGAAACGCATCTTTGAGCAGAGTTGCATAGCCTGCTTGCGACGATACTTAAAGTCGGGCGACAATTGTGGATTCAGCAACAGCACTGCCTCACCCATCATAAGTCCGTTCTTGGTGCCGCCAAACGAGACAGCATCAACACCAAGGTCGGTTGTCATTGAACGGAAAGAGGTGTCAAGTGCAGCAGCGGCATTGGCCAGACGCGCACCATCGATATGTAGATACATATTGTAGGAATGGGCTAAGTCAACGAGGGCCTTTATCTCGTCAATAGTATATAAGGTACCCAGTTCAGTCGGCTGAGTTATGGAGACGACCTTGGGCTGCGAGTGATGCTCGAAGCCGAAGCCGTGCAGATGAGGTTTGACAAGTTCGGGGGTCAGTTTGCCGTCGGGTGTTTCTACTGTCAGCAGGCGGCAGCCTATGATGCGTTGTGGCGCACCACACTCGTCAACGTTGATATGAGCGGTAGATGCGCACACAACGGCTTCGTGCGAGAGCATCATGGCATCGAGGCACAAGGTGGTGCAGCCCGTGCCATTGAAGGCAAAGAAGACACGCGTCTGTTCGCCGAATTGAGCCTTGAACGTCTGTTCCGCAACCTTGCAGTATTCGTCGTCACCGTAAGCCAAGGCGTGTTCGTTGTTGACCTTTATTATTGCCTGCACCACCTCAGGACTGATGCCTGAGTGGTTGTCGCTTCCGAATCCTCTTTTCATTTTACCTGATTTTCTTTTGTCGCAAAGATAAGAATAATTTGGGATTCGGGAAGATTTTTGGCTATCGGCTATCGGCTTTCAGCTATCAGCAAGGTTTACGGAGCCAAGATGTTGGTTTTCTACTCACCTATGATTTGTTTTGCCCACTCGGGCATTGTTTCAACATATCGCTTGACTATTTTGCCGTCGGAGAAACGCAGGAGCAGTGAAGCATCGGCTCGATCTATAGAATTATCATACAATAGATACGGTCAACTTTTTTTGCAAGATACTTGCAATTCAAGATGGATTTATGGTAGCGAAAAATAATTTTCGGGATGGGAATATCAACCTTCCATAACTCGTTTGGCAATTCTAGAAGCGTTGATAACTGGTGAGTTCGTGCAAACAAAGAAGAGTCTGACAAAGAATCCCGCTTCCTTGGCTCGTTTTATATAATCCACTTTGTCATTGGCCGATAGCACAGTCTCAAAAATCAAACTCCGTTTTTCAGGAAGGCACAGGTTTCTCCATGCTTCACAATACTCGACAGCCTGCATAACTGCTTCCTTTGAGTTCCAGTCGCCAAACTTTTCTTGCGCCACAATGTCAGGATTGATATAAACCGAATCCTCCATCCATTCGTGATGTAGAATCTTGCTTGTAAAAGAGTCGTAGTCAAGGGCATCGCATATCTTGAAGAGGAGGTCGGTGTAGATCCAGTCGCGGCGCATTATCTTATAGAGGTTCTCGCGGGTGCAGTCGATCTGCCTAGCTATCCAGGTGATGCTACGCCCTTGGCGTGTTAGTTCATCTTTTATGAGTTGCCCGATGTGAAGGACGTGGTCGTTTTTTGGGGAGTCGTTGTGCACGATGCGTTCAATGATTAGAGCACAACGCCTTGTTGTGATGCAAAAAAAAGAAAAGCGTGGAAACTTTTTATGCTATCTCCTGCTGTGGAACTCGACTTCCAATTGGATAGATAATCACAAAAAGTCCACGCCAATAGCGTGAACTTAAACAACTTATTCTCATCCATTTATGAAAGTGTCGAGTTTTCAGCAGGGAGAACAAGAGCGTAAAACTCTGTTCAATATGTCAGTTAGTTTATCTCTATTTCCTTTACCTTATTATATATAGCAAGTATTTAAATTCCACATAAATATTATTCATTGCTTGCTCCAAACAGCTCGTCGATGAGGGCGGCGTATTTCTTGTTGATCATGCGGCGTTTTATCTTGAGCGTTGGGGTCAGCATACCGTTGGCCACCGACCACTCGTCGGCGACAAAGGTCTGGCGTTTCACTTTCTCGGTCTCACCAAAATTCTCATTGCACTTGTTCACCTCCTTGTTGAGGCGTTTCAGCACCTCGGGGTCCTTTATTATCTCCTCGTTGGTGGTGTATTTCACGTTATGGCGTTTGCACCATTCGCGCAGATAAGCGAAATCAGGCACAATGATGGCTGCGGCAAACTTTTGGTTTTCTCCAACCACCACAGCCTGTTCAAAGAACCTCGACAAGGTGAGTTTGGACTCAAGCACCTCTGGGTTGATATATTTCCCGCCCGAAGTCTTGAATAGGCTCTTGATACGGCCTGTTATCTGCAGCAGTCCGTGTTCGTTGAACTGTCCCATGTCGCCTGTATGGAACCAACCGTCCTTGTCGATAACCTCAGCCGTCAGGTCGGGACGTTTGTAATAGCCCAACATCACATTGTGTCCACGGCACACCACCTCTCCATCGTCGGTTATCTTCACTTCTACTCCTTTCAATGGAGGGCCGACACAGCCAATCTCACGTTGGTGAGGCCCCTGGTCGCTAACTGCAATAACAGGGGATGTCTCGGTAAGGCCGTAGCCCTCGAAAACAGGCATGCCTATGGCCGAGAAGAAAGAAGCAATCTTCTTTGAGAGCGATGCTGCACCTGAAACGACACGTTCAAAGCTGTCGCCACCTATTTTTGTTCTTATCTTGCTATAAACCAACTTGTCGGCAATGCAATGCTCTATATTATAGAACCACGAGCGGCTATCGTCGTCAATCCTATAGCGTTCGGCGAGACGCACTGCCCAGAAAAAAATCATTCTTGAGACACCTTTCATCTTCTTGCCGGAAGCAATGATGCTTTCGTAGAAACGTTCAAGCACGCGAGGCACGGCACACATTATGCAAGGGCGAAGTTCCTTTATGTTGTCGGCCAAGGTGGCAAGACTCTCAGCATAGTAGATGGCCATACCTTTATACTGGTATGTATATATCAGCAGGCGTTCGTAAGCATGACATTCAGGCAGGAACGAAAAAGCCGTATTGCCCGGCTGGCATGGCATGATGTGAACCACGCCCAAAATCTGATTTATGACATTGCTGTGCGAAAGCATTACGCCTTTGGGGTTGCCAGTAGTACCAGAGGTATAGATGATGGTCATGCAATCAGTAGTTTTGACTGAAGCCATGCGGCAATCAAGTTCCTCGCGATGCGGATGCTGCTCGCCGAGTTCTATAAGCTGGTCGAAGTAAGGATACTTCTCACGATTTATCATTGTATAGACATACTTCAGATTTGGTATTTCAGGCAACACGTTGGTTACCTTGTTCATTACCGAAAGGCCGTCAAGAAACACCAGTTTTGCTTCGCAGTCGTTAAGGATAAAATGATACTCTTCCTGGCTAATGGTAGGATATATAGGCACATTAATGGCGCCAATCTGCATTACTGCCATATCGATTATGTTCCATTCGGGACGGTTGCTCACTATGAAAGCAACCTTGTCGCCCGGCTCGATACCCAACTCGATGAGGGCATAACTTAGTTTGTCGGTAAGCTCCACATATTCCTGAGGGGAATATGCACGCCACTGCCCGTCTTTCTTGCCTGCAAGTGCTATAGGTTGGTCGCCATACTTCTCAATGAAATTAGGAAGAAGGTCAAAAATTCTTTTTATCTCCATAAAACAATCTCTCGTTTTCTAATTGCAAATATATAAATCAAAATCAAGCACTCGTTTTTTTTTGCAAAAAAAATATCAGACAAACACTCCAAAACATATTATTAACGCAAAATTCCACTTTTAGAGACATTGATATTCAATATATTACCAAATCATTCAAATCCAAGTCCTTATAATTTGTTTTTTTAGACCGAGAGAACCATGAAATTACAAAAATCAAAATATTGAAAATAAAAATGGATTTTAGCTCTTAAAAAGTATTTCTTGGGATATACGAAATCATCGCAAGCACCTATTTGTATAAGGGCCTATGCCACAAAGAGAGCTACAGTACACACTCGTCCTTAAATCGACATAAGTACTTGTTTCAAAGAATGTTACAACATTTATTCAAAAAAAATCATCATTTATGTTTGGACAAATGAAAAAAAGTGGTAATTTTGCGGTCGCAAAGAGAGGCGGGGTAGCTCAGTTGGTTAGAGCGTCGGATTCATAACCCGGAGGTCTCGAGTTCAATTCTCGATCCCGCTACACTAACCAAACCATTGAAAGGCAGCGCGTTACATCACGTTGCCTTTGTGTTTTTAAAAAATATGGTAATGTTGCCAAAAAAAAGCACCAAAACAGATCCTTTCCCTGAAGTTGATGTACCACTTGACATAGTTGCCGTAGTGTTTCATCGACTGTCACCTATTGGAAAGACATGTTCTCCTTGAGGCACCCGCATTCAGAGCATCTTTCCCTCATAGTTTTTGGCATAATAAAATCAGTCAGATGAAAACACTTTCACCTAACTGATTTTAATCACTTTCATGCGTCTTATTGTCAGTGAATTACACTACTACTCACCAACCATTTTTGTCTAATATACTTCATTTAAGGTTTGTTTTATTTTTCGACAAAGACACCCCATGCCACACCGCCGCCAGTGAAAAAAAAGACAAGTCGTTGGGCTGTTTCCGCAGCCCCTGCGGGACGTTTCCATCTGTTTGGCGACAAAATTCATGTCTTTTTTGAAAAAAACATGCCAATTATTGAAAATTGTCAAGTTTAGCAAAAGAAAACAGAGGAAAATTTACT
>JAZLGA010000042.1:0-19921 GCA_045616045.1 Bacteroidales bacterium
TATCACCCGTTTTTACGGTTTCACAGCACAAAAATAGGTGAAATTATTGAGAAATGCAAGTCGTTGCTAAGTTATTTATTAACAACGGCTTGTCATTTCTCAACAACCAAAAATCAAGAATAATCTGCGGAATTAAGGGTAAAATAGTTTTTTCGTCTCTTCATACGTTGATTATTTTCTTACCTTTGCAGTCAGAAAGTTAATAAATTACATAATAATGGAGAATACAGAACTTAAAAAGACTCCCTACAACCAGATTCATCATGATTTGGGAGCAAAAATGGCCGAATTTGCAGGTTATGACATGCCAATACAATATTCAGGCTTGGTTGACGAGCATCACAACGTGCGCAATAACGTTGGCGTTTTCGACGTGTCGCACATGGGCGAGTTCCGTGCAAAAGGACCTCATGCAAAAGAGTTTATGCAGTATTGCACAGTCAATGACATAGCATCGCTCGGTGACGGTAAGGTGCAATATACCTGCTTGCCAAACGGTAAGGGCGGTATCGTCGATGACATGCTCGTCTATCGCATTGCCGACGACCATTACTTCATGGTTCCCAATGCTGCCAATATCGACAAGGACTGGGCCTGGATGAGCCAGATTGCTGACAAGTTCGGTATGACACTTGGTGAGGACTTCAAGAACGAAAGCGAAGAGTGGGCACAACTCGCAGTTCAGGGTCCTAATGCACTGAAAGCAATGCAGAAACTCACCAAGGCAAATGTGGTTGACATGGAATACTACACCTTCCAGATAATCAACTTTGCAGGTGTTGACAATATTATCTTTTCAACAACTGGCTATACCGGAGCAGGCGGATGCGAGATTTACATTCCTGTTGCACATGCAAAGAGAGTTTGGGACGCTGTGTTTGAAGCAGGTGCAGAGTTCGGTATCAAACCCGCAGGTTTAGGCTGCCGCGACACCCTCCGTCTTGAAAAAGGCTTCTGCCTCTATGGACACGAGATTGACGACACCATTAGCCCTATCGAAGCCGGCCTCGGTTGGATAACCAAGTTCGTTGATGGCAACGATTTCCTCAACCGTGATATATTTGCTGCACAGAAAGCCAATGGCGTGAAACGCAAGATAGTGGGCTTCGAGATGGTTGACCGCGGTATAGCACGTAACGGCTACGATGTTTGCGACGCTCAAGGCAATGTCATTGGTATGGTGCGCTCAGGTAGCCCATCTCCTTCGACAGGCAAAAACATCGGTACCGCACTGGTGAAGAAAGAGTTCAGCAAGAAAGACACTGAGATATTCATTAAGATACGCGAGAAGCTCATCAAGGCTGTTGTGGTCAAGATGCCGTTCTTGGCATAATCTGCTTGAACATCCGTAAAACAAGAAACCGCCTCATTTTGGAGACGGTTTCTTGTGTTTTTAGGTTGTGTGTTATGGCTAAAGTTCGCTTAGTGCTTTTATTACGTTTTTCCAGTCTTCATAACCGTCGAAGCCAAACTTGTCGTCTAATCCCACGTTGAAGTATAGCTTGGTGCTAAAGTCGGACAGCTTGGTGTTTTCCACCTCAGGGTTCTCGTTTGCGTAGTCGAAATGTATTCCGTCGGCAGCAAAACCTTTAATGTATGTCTCAATCTGCTGTTTGTGGCACGATGTCCAAAGTATAAGGCAGATGTCATCCCTGTCAGATAGCATTCGCAATGCTTCCTTGGCGTATGGGAAATAGTCGAAAGTCTCATCGTTCTCGTAGCAGGCATGTAGAATGGTGTCGTGAATGTCAATAATAACGTATATTTTCTCCCATTGTTTTTCCTCCTTTCGGCTGAATGCCGCCCTGAAAGCTTTTATTATGTCCATGTCTGTAGTGTTGTGTGGAATTGTCGTGTCTTTAGTTTTGCCTATTGGCTATCAGCTTGTCCACTGTCGCCACTTGTTCACGCAGGTATTCGTCTTCGTCGTCGTGTTCGTGCCAAATGACATAGTTGGAATGTGATGTCTTGTAAGTGTCGTCCCATTGTGCAAGCATTCTCTTGCGTACCGAAGCTTCATCGCAGGCATCGCGAAACATGACACGTCTCAGACGTGTCTCCTCGCTTGCCGTCACCGTTATGATGGCATCGAAACGTTTGTCCATGCCTTTCTCGAACACTATTGCCGATTCATATATGACGTAGGGTGCTTCTTGTGAGTTGGCCCAATAGGCAAAGTGTTGGTCTAGAGCAGGGTATAGAAGTCGCTCTATATATCTTCCCGATTCCTTGTCGCCGAAGACTAATGAACTAAGACGTTCTTTGTTGAGGCTGCCGTCGTTATGGTAAATGTCGTTGCCAAACCTCTCGGTGAGTTGACGTTTGATGTCGTCAACATAATACATTTTCTTTGCCTCAATGTCGGAATAGAATATGGGTGTTCCCAACTCGGCAAACAAGGCACTTACATACGATTTCCCTGACCCTATATTTCCTGTTAGAGCAACTAGTTTTGTCATCTCACTATGAGGTATTCAACCTGTTCGGGTTTTATGCTGTTTATGGTGACGTTGTTTGGGGTTTTCCTAACTATGATGTCAACCACTTGACCCTTGCCTATCTGGCTATCGTCAATGCCGATGTCAAACATCTCGGGTTTTAGTCCTTTGTATTCGTTCATCGGAACCAGACATTTCACTTTTACAGTTTCGGGCAAAAGCCTGATGTTGGTGTTGCTTCTTTTTGTGATAGGTATCTCTAAGCTCAATTCGGTGAATTTCTCGATTCTGACACTAACTTTTACATTTGCGCTGTCGGTTTTTATCAAGCCATCGTACAAATCCAATGCTACCGATTCGTTTATGTTGCTTTCGACGTTTGATTTGACGATTTTTTTTGTATATATCATTGATAATGTGTCGATTATCGCTGATGGCCCATAAACCTTCACTTTTTGTGGAGTTATTGTTGGGGTATCGTAAATACTGTATTGTCGTTCGGTACTGATGTCTGATATGAGTGTTACAGGTACGGTTTTGGATTTTAGGGGTTCCATGTTGAAGGAAATGTTTCTTTCGTTCATCGAGATGTTGCTTGGGCTTATGCCAAGCAGGTCGGATAGTTTTTCGGCAACATATTGGCTGCTGAACGAGTATGTCGTGCTATTGTCTTTGTGATATGGCACATCGTTCAGGGAGATGTTTATTGTGCGTTCTTCGGCGGGTATCAGGTTGTGGGCCAAGGTGGTGAAGCCATCGGCATCGAATGAGAACTTTACCTTGTTTGTGTTGGAAGTGATGCACTTGTCAACGGGTACGTTTGTGTAGTTTATTGCAAAAGTGCTTTGTGTCGAGTAGTTTTTCGATAGTTTTATGAGAAACCATAGCAATGTTGAGATGAAAAGAAACACTATCAGCGTAAAGATGTGTCTCTTTTTGTTTTTTGGAACATTACGTATTATTTCCTTGGACTTGTTCATGACGTGTAAGGGACAAATAGCCTAAGCTGTCTGTCCCTTCGTTTTGTTAGTTTCCACCAACTTGTGCGGTGTTCTCAACTATTGCTGACTTTTCAATCTCAATGGTGCTGTTTGATCCTGTCGATATGATGACAGTTGTTTCTTTGATTGAATGAATTTTTCCGTGAATGCCACCTATTGTGACGACCTTGTCGCCTTCTTTAAGAGCATCGCGGTATTCCTGTTGTTTTTTTGCTCTTTTTCTTTGGGGCAAAATAAAGAACAGCCAGAAGATGACAAAGATGACCAATAGGGGAAGCAACTGCAACCACATGCTTTGGGAGGCTTGTTCCTGCAATAGTACTAATAGTGTGTTCATGTTATGGTAAAATTTGTATTTATAATTTGTTTGGTTTTACTATTTCAGCCTTTATGCGTAGCATAGTGGCGGCGGGGTTGGTGTTGGTGACAACGGTGACGGTCTTGTTTTGGATTCCGTTATGTCCGTTGCTGTCGTATGTTAGTTTTATATGTCCGCTTTCGCCAGGAGCTATAGGCGCTTTGGTGTATTCGCTTGCTGTACAGCCACAGCTTCTGTTTACGGCACTTATAACCAATGGGGCATTGCCTGTATTGGTGAACTTGAAAGTGTATGACACCATCTCGCCCTGCAAGAGCCGGCCGAAGTCGTGTTCTGTCTTGTCAAATGTTATCTCGGCATAGGCCTTGCCATTCTTTTCTGCCGATTTGGGGTTGTTGACTACTTCAGTCGGCATGTTGCCATTGCTGTTGCCGTTGCAGGCTGACATGAGCAGTGCCGTAACGGCTGTGAATAATAAAATCAGTGTTCTTTTCATGCTGTCAGAATGTTTTATCGTCCGCTACCAATTATTGTTACAGAGCCTTTGTAACTGCTGCTCTTGGTCATCTTGTCGTCCTTGTAACCGTGACATTTGATGACGTAGAAATATGTGCCGTCGGACAGTTTTCCTCCGTCCCAGTCGTTCTCGTAGTCGTCCGACCTGTAAACTATGCTGCCCCAGCGGTTGAATACGGTGAGTTCGGTCTTCTCGTAGTACACTCTCAGGGCCTTATAGGCTTCATATTCGTTCTCATAGTCTGACATGCTGCCACCGCCTTCGTCGCCTTCAAGGGCTATGATGAAGTAGTCGTTTATGCCGTCGCCATTAGGTGTGAACACATTGGGTATCTTTAGTTTCACAGGCAGTACATGTATTGTCTTGGTGTAGGTGGTGTCGCAGCCACAATCGCTTTCCACCTTGAGTTGCATATCATAGTCACCTGTGTTGGTGTAGGTGAAAGTGTATTCCAATTGTTGTGAGGACAGCTCGTTTATTGGTTTCCAGGTGTGGTTTCCACTCAAACTGCAGTTGACGCTGTCGTTGGGCTTCTCTTCAAATGTGAACTTCACATGCGGGTTTTGTATGTATGCAGTGTCTGACGGCTTGTCTGTTCCGCTTGGTGTCGCTATTATTTCGACGATAGGGTTGGGGTAGGCACGAGGCGTGGCTATGGCGGTCTGCGAGCAGCCTGTGTTGAGGTCTGTCACTGTGACGGTGTATTTCCTGTATGCCGCAAGTCCTATGGCAATGGCCTCGTTGCCTGGTATGATGTGTAGTGGACTTAGATTCCAAGCATAACTAAAGTCGCCTTCAGAGCCGTCTGCATAATGCGCCTTGGCCTCTACTGATGCCGTCTGGCCGTTGTCGGCATTGATGTTGCTACAGGTTAACTGACGTTGCGTGAATTCTATCTCGAATCGCTTCTTTACTTCAACGGTGTGGCTGCCTTCGCATATAGTGTTGCCGTCGGCATCGCTGATACGGAGATTGTATGTTGTGGTCTTCAACGGCTCTGGCTTTATTTGGTAAATGTTGCCATACCCTATGGTGTCACCATCTTGTGTTGACCATAGATATGTGTAGTTGCTGTTGATTTCGGCTGACAGTGTTATTTGCTCTTCGCTACATATAGGCATGTCCGGGCCAATGTATGTTATGACGCATTGAGCGGCAAGGTCGGCACTTGCTAATGCAATGACGAATGCCAATATGATTGTTATTTTAAAATTTTTCATCATTCAGTATAATCCGCGCAAAGATACAAAAAAAAACTATTGTTAGGATATTTAAAACAAAACAATCGTCATTCTTTGTCTTTAATTGAAGAATTGTATGTTGTGAAGCTGCTATAAATAAAATTAAAGGCTGTGGAAAATACCACAGCCTCTTCGATTGTCGATGTCCTTATTGTTTCTTATCCTACATGGATGTTGTCGTTCACCAACTTCATTATTTTCTCGGTGTCGTTTTCGAGCTCGGCACGAAGGTTGGCGTCGTTGAAGTTGGTGAGGAACTTGATCATGTAATCTACAATGCTGTCGGAGAACACGCCTTTGGCTGTGTAGATGGTGCGGTCTTTCTCGAGTTCTTTAGCGGCGGCCACACAACTGTCTGGAAGTTGTTCAAGCGACTCTTGCAGTTGTTTGTTCTTGTCGTCGTGTATGTTGACGCCAAGTCCTACGTAGGTCTTCTCAGCTATCTTGAGGGCGTCGGGCATCTCGAAGCCGTGACGTGCGGCACAGCAGAGGGCTGCCATGAGCAGATACATGTCGGCGCAGCCGTCGGATGCACGCCACTCGAAGGTTTGTTTGTTGCTGAAATCGCGGCCTGATGGCTTCTCAATAGGGTTGCAGTCGGCGGCCATGTCCTTGCCATTGTTGACCCATCCGAGTGGTACGCGTACCAAGGCACTGCGGTTCGAGAACGACCAGCAGAGCGATGTCGGTGCTTCCTGATGTGGCACCAGACGCATGAACGACAGCGGGTTAGGATTGCCAAATGCTGGCAGTGATGTGCCGGCAACCATATAGCCTGCTATTGCTTTCTTGCATTCGTCGGTGAGTTCGCCGTCGCGTATCATCATCGGGGCACCGTCTTTTGTGAACTTGCAGTGGACGTGCATCCCGGACCCTGCCTTGCCCACGGTAATCTTGGGTGCAAAAGTCAAGGTTACCCCGTATTGGTATGCCAGTTGACGCATAATCCATTTTGCTACAACGAGTTGGTCGGCGGCATCCTCTATGTTGGTGGGCAAGAACTCTATCTCGTTCTGCTCATATACCTTGCCGTCGAGGGTGAAGTTGCCCACTTCGGAGTGACCGTATTTTATGAGTCCGCCAGCTTGGGCAATAAGGCGCATGGCTTCGATGCGGTAGTCGGTGAACTTGTTGAAAGGAGCACTCTCGTGGTATCCGCGCTGGTCGGGCACGGGGTATATCTCCTCATCGTCGGCGATGATGTAGTATTCCAATTCGCCCATGGTCTCCATCTGCATCCCGGTGGTCTCCTTGAAGACTTTGTGAGCCTTGCGCAATATGTATTCAGGCGAACTCTCGAAAGGTTCTCCATCGCGGTTGTAGAACGAACAAAGAATATCGACTGTAGGTACTTCCGAGAATGGGTTGAGGAAGGCAGTACGGTATTTTGGCATCACGTAAAGGTCGCTCTTGCCGGCCTCGATGAAGGGGAAGAGGCTGGAACCATCAACGCGCTCACCAGCTGAGAGTATGTTCTCAAGATGCTCGGCACTGTGGATGACGAAGTTGAGGGTCTTCAGCTTGCCGTCCCATCCGCAATAATGGAAATTGATGAATTCTATCTCGTTGTCCTCGCAGTAGCGAATGATGTCGGCACGTGTAAACTCAGAGGCCGGCTTTTGAAGATACTGAACCAACTTGTTGGGGTTCATCGCAATTTTTGTGTTCATGTCAAAATATATGTTTTGTCTTTGTATTCAAAGGCTTGTTTTATTTTTTTCCCCGCAAAGATAAGCCCTTTTTGTTAAAGACCAATTTTTTTATGTATAAAGTTCGGTTTTTGAAACGATTCTAAATAAAAAAACGGAAACTATATGTTTATTGTGTTGAGACTTTTATTTTGTGGCGTTTTAGTCTATATGTGTATTGTTCTTGTCCAAAGGGTACCATTTTTCGTTCCATACTGCATCATAATTCTTTTGGAAGTATCCTTTTGCATAGCGGTTTGCCGAAGTCTCGGTATAGAAGGTGCCGTGAGAATATTTCTCAAAAGCAATGTCATAAATGGCGTTTATGAGACTTGGCATTCCCATAACAAAAAGGTAAAGTGTTCCCCATGACTGGCTTTGCAGATAGTGTCCGTATTCGTGCATGAAGATGTGGCTGTTTGCGATGAAGTCTTTGAATGAGCCTGTTTCTTCGTCTTCGAAAATTATGTTGTCTCTGTCAATGTTGATGAAGTTGCCCAACGACACACCCTGAGTCCCGCATTTGTGCCAATTCTCATTGATAACGTAGGTCGCTCCTCCAATAAAATCGACACGGTCTATTGTGCCAACCATATTGCGCAACTCGGCATATAGCCATCCAATCAGCGTTTGTGGCAACTCCCATGTGAACCTTGAGACAAGTTGCCAGATTCTTTTTGCTACGCTTTTGTTGGTGTCGGTTGCGAACAGACCTTTGCAGATGCGCAAGGCATTCACGCTGCGTTTCTTTGCCTGCGATGACGATGTTGGCTGGTTTTTCATACTATTGGCTCTTTTCTGCATTCCAACAACAAAAAACGTGCCTGTCTAAGCAAGAATGCGGAATGGAAGTTATATAGAAAGCATCAAATGAAGTTAAGAGAGAAGCTAAAGAGTGGCGACCTTGTTGTGTCATAGTTCATGTTACGTGCCAAGCAACTCGACAACATTTTGTTCATTGTCAAGGCAATAAATCAACACCAAACAAGTCAACAATTTATTTACCTTTGCACCATGATTTCTTATGTTGATTTGCACACTCATAAGACCTCGTCCGACATGAATGTCGTTTCGGTGGTGAACCTTGATTCTTCGGAGCTTCCCTGCGGGGAAGGGTGCTTCAGCATCGGTGTCCACCCGTGGTGCCTCGATGACTTTGGCTTTGATGTGGATATGGCGTTTGCCGATCTGGAACGCAAGTTGGGCGACAGGCGCATTGTGGCCCTCGGTGAGGCTGGCCTTGACAGTGTGCACTCCGCTACAATGTTTTTGCAGATGGAAATCTTCAAGCGTCAGGTGGCTCTTTCGGAGCGTTTCCAGCTGCCCATTATTATTCATAATGTGCATTGTATGGCCGAAATCATATCTTTACGCAAACAGCTGCGACCCAAGCAACAATGGATTGTACATGGCTTTGGTGGTGGTTTGGAAGAGGCAGAGCAACTTCTCAATCAAGGGCTTATGCTGTCTGTGGGTACTGCCTTGCTTGATGAAAAGAGAAAGGTGGCGAAAGCCTTGAAAGGCATTGACTTGAGTTGTCTCTTCTTCGAAACCGACAATTCCGATATATCTATAACAAAGGTGTATGAGAAGGCATCCGAGTTGTTGGCTATGTCTGTTTCGGCTCTTCGTGAGGATGTGTGGAGCAGGTTTGGCGCTGTCTTCTCTCGCTGTTGAACCGTGAAAGACAACAATTGCCAGATTGTTCTTAATAAATCTCATACACCTGCCAAAATCTTCCTATCTTTACACCTGTTTGGCTCGCCAATCGTATTTAGTGTGTTCTTAATAAAACCTATTTGCTTTTAGTGATTTATAAAGTAAATAGCGCAATTTTCGCCATTTTATTTCCCGTTTTGTTAAGTATAGTTAAACTTGACAGAATCCACAATTTTGAGAACGGCCTTGCAGAGATTGACATCATCACTCCAACCGATTCCTTATTAAAAATATTTTGTTATAATTCATCGTTAACCAAATGTTTGCCTGTGTGTTTGCAAAAAAAATCGAACGAGATTAATATGAACCTAAATTCAAGAGACAAAGGCAGACAGGCCCGCTTATTGCAAATGGGCAAGGATTATCAGTTGTATAGACTGTCCAACGCTCTGTGGACAAAGTGACGGACTTTGCGAAATTCGGATCGGCGGCTTGAAAAACATTAAAGGTAGAAGACATATCGAAAAATTATATATTTTTGCAAACTAATCATAAAGACGCCGGTATTGGCGGAATGTTCTCCGTGTCAGTTTAACGGTTCTGGCTGGCGTGGTGGAAAGATGAGTTAGCAGAGCCAATACATAAAAATTAAAATAGATGAAATTCAAACTATTAGTACCAACGGTATTGCTGGCTTTGTCGGCAACGTCGTGTGTTGAAGTCCCGGAGGCGAAGTTCACTCCGTATGAGACAATGACGATTTCAAAGACAGACTGCGAGTTCCCGATAGCGGTCGCCTCAAACCTGAAAGGTGTCAGTACGGTGAGTGTCTATCCTAAAATCGACGCACAGTTGAAAGAGACGATGGTGCATAACGGACAACGTGTGAGCAAGGGTCAGCTGATTTTCAAGCTTGACGACCGTGCACAGTATCTGGCGTTGCAGTCGGCGATGGCGGCACGCCTCAACGCCGAGGCCAGCCTCTCCACCGCAAAGCTTAACTATGAAAGCAACAAGGAGCTTTTCCAGAAAGGGATTGTCAGCGACTACGTCTTGGAATCGGCGGAGAACAACTACAAGAGCGCAAAGGCGGCGGTCGAAGTGGCGAAGACTGAGGAGGACATCGCAAGGACGAACCTCTCCTATTGCGGCATCACGGCTCCCATTGGTGGAATCGTCAGCGAGATAGCCTCTTCGCCGGGCGACCTCGTAAGCTCGACGATGTTAAAGCCGATGACGGTCATCTCAGACAACAGCGAGATAATCGCAAATTTCTCCCTTACGGAAAGTGACTATTTGGCAATCCAGAACGAATACGGCGGTACGATGAACCTGAACATGTTGCCACCCGTTGACCTGAAGTTGAAAGACGGCTCGATATACGGGCACAAGGGCAAGATTACTAACATTTCTGGTGTCGTTGACAAGCAGACTGGCTCCATAGTGTGCGAGGCGCGTTTTCCCAACCCCGACGGCAAACTTCTGTCAGGCCAGAACGGAACGATAGTCATCACATATACGTATGAGGATGTCATCATCATCCCTATGACGGCGGTCGTCCTGATACAGGATAAGAAACTCGTTTACAAGGTCGGCACCGACGGCTGCGCCACCGCCGCGTTGATAGAAGTGGATCCGGAGAATACAGGAAAGAGTTACATTGTCACCAGCGGTCTGGCGGTGGGCGATGAAATCGTCGCATCAGGCGCAGTGACAGTACAGGACGGAATGAAAGTGAAGTAGTATGAACAAGGAGTATTTTTTCATGAAGAGGAAGGTGATGGCGGTGTCCATCTCCGTCCTGATATTGCTGATAGGTTTCATCTCCCTTAACACCTTGCCCATTGAGCAATATCCCGACATCGCGCCTCCGACAATCAACATCGAGGCTGACTACACCGGCGCTGACGCCAACTCCGTCATGACCGCCGTCATCATGCCTATAGAAGAGTCCATCAACGGCGTGGAAGGCATGACATACATCACCTCAACGGCTTCGTCAACAGGTAATGCTGCAATAGAGGTCTTCTTCGAACAGGGCGTCGACCCCGACATGGCCGCCGTGAATGTACAGAATCGCGTGGCCAAGGTGCAGAGCACACTGCCGCAGGAAGTGCTTCAAAACGGCATCAAGGTCACGAAGAAACAGAAGAGCATGCTCCAGATCTCGGCCTTGGTGAGCAGAGACGGACGTTTCGACAACGACTTCATCGCCAACTATTTGGACATCAACGTCATCCCGAAGCTGATGCGTATCAACGGCGTCGGCGGCGTTACCAACCTCGGCAACGTCTATTCACTCCGCATCTGGTTTCATCCCGACCAGATGGCCGCCTACAACCTGATGCCTAATGAGGTCATCAGCGTCATCTCCACCCAGAACTTCGTCGCACCGGCAGGCTCACTCGGACAGAAGTCGTCGAACATGTATGAATACACGATGGAATACAGCGGACGACTCAAAGACATCGAGGAGTTCAAGGACATCGTCGTGAAAACCGGCGATAACGGCAAGATGTTGAGGCTCAGGGATGTTGCTGACGTGGAGCTTGGAGCCTTGTCATATTCGTTCTCCTCAGACATCGATGGCAAGCCGGGCGTGGTGTTCATCGTCTATCAGGCGGCAGGTGCCAACGCCACACAGGTCAACGCACAGATAGGCAAGGCGTTTGAGGAAATCCGGAAAGAGATGCCGGCGGGACTGGAGTTCACCATACTTCAGACAGCCGACGACTTCCTTTTTGCCGCCATCCACAACGTTGTCGAGACACTTATCATCGCCATCATCCTTGTCATCCTGGTGGTGTTCTTCTTCCTTCAGGACTTCAAGTCAACAATCATCCCTTCAATTTCCATAATTGTCTCGACGCTCGGCACTTTTGCCGTCGTGAAATTGGCGGGTTTCTCGCTTAACATCCTGACGCTGTTCGCTTTGGTGCTTTCCATAGGCACCGTCGTCGATGACGCCATCGTGGTGGTGGAGGCTGTCATGGCCAAGCTTGAAGGCGGTGCGCAGTCGGCCCGCAAAGCCACCAACGAGGCGATGCACGAGGTCATGGTGCCTGTCATAAGCTGCACTATCGTGTTCATGGCGGTGTTCATCCCGACGACGTTCATGCCCGGCACTTCCGGCAAGTTTTTCACGCAGTTCGGTATAACGATAGCCTCGTCAGTGGGCATCTCCTGCATCTCCGCCTTGACGCTCTGCCCCGCACTGTGCGGCATCATGATGCGCCCGAAGGACGGCAAGGTCAGGAAAAATATCGGATATTATGTGAAAAAAGCATACGACGCCTCATATTCAGCCTTGAAAAACAAGTACATGAAGTCTGTGCAGGTCTTTGTGAAGAAACCTGTCATCGCGGTGGTCGCGCTTGTATGCGCAGTGGTGCTTATGGTGTGGACGATGAAGACGACACCTACAGGCCTTATCCCACAGGAAGACCAAGGCGTCATCCTCGTTGACATCTCGACGGCACCGGGCAACACCCTTGAGCAGACACAAAGAATCATGGAGGACATGAAGAAAGACATAATGGACATCCCAGAGATCGAAACCTGCGCCTCCGTATCGGGTTTCGGTATGCTTTCGAGCGCCGGAAGCAACTACGGCACCTTGATTATGAGGTTGAAGAACTGGGACGACAGAAAGGGCATAGAGCATAGCATCAACATGGTCATCTATAAGTATTACCTTGCTTCGCAGAGAGTGAAGGAGGCCTCCGTCGTTCCTTTCCAGATGCCACAGATTCCGGGTTACGGCACCGGCAACATGATGGAGCTTGTCCTTGAAGACCGTCAGGGCGGCGACATGTCGGTGTTCGCAGCCAACGCCAACCGTTTCATCGAAGTGCTTCAGGCACGGCCTGAGATTGATGTGGCGATGACCTCTTACAACGAGAACTTCCCGAAATACAAGGTCGATGTAGATGCGGCCCAGTGCATGAAGTCGGGCATAACGCCGCAGGAAGTCATTGACGTGCTCGGCGCTTATTGCGGCGGCGCATACTGCGGGAAGTACAACAAATACGGCAAGGTGTATAACATCATGGCCAAGGCTTCCCCCGAATACACGCTTGACCCCGTTTCGCTCAACAACATCTTCGTGCGCACAGGCGACAAGATGGCTCCTGTCTCGCAGTTCGTGACACTCACCCCTACACTCGGCTCTTCGGTGCAGAAACGCTTCAACCTGTTCAACGCCATCTTCTGCAACATCCAGGGCGCGGCGGGCTATTCCACCGGCCAGGTGCAGAAGGTCATCGCCGAGGTCGCGGCGGAGTCGCTTCCTGCGGGTTACGGCTACGAGTATGCGGGTATCTCAAGGGAAGAGGCGAAGACGGCGGGCAGCAATAGCACTATCTTCATCTACGCCATCTGCGTGCTGCTGATATACCTCATCCTCGCCAGCCTCTATGAGTCGTGGTTCGTGCCGTTGGCGGTCCTCATGTCGGTGCCTTTCGGCTTGATGGGTGCTTTCTTCTTCACGAAGATAACCGGATTTGAAAACAACGTGTATCTTCAGACCGGTGTCATCATGCTTATAGGCCTGTTGGCGAAGACGGCAATCCTCATCACCGAGTTCGCCACTGAGCGGCGCGCACAGGGACTGAGTATCATTGACGCGGCGCGGCAGGCATGCGACGACCGTTTCCGTCCGATCATGATGACAGTCCTCACCATGGTCGCAGGTATGATCCCTCTTATCATTGAAGGTGGTGCTGGAGCAATGGGCAACCGCTCACTTGCTATCGGCGTGACAGGTGGCATGATTGTCGGCACGATAGCACTGCTCTTCGTGACACCAGCGTTCTTCATTATTTTCCAGAAATTGCATGAAAAAGTAAGCCAAGACAAATGAATAAAAAGAATATAATTTTGATATTTGTTGCCGCCATGTTGCTTTCAAGCTGCGGCGTTTACAAGAAGTTCGAGCCTGTTGTTGACACGCGGCATGAAGCCCGGGTCAATGAAGAGAGACACTTCGGGGATATGCAGTGGAGCGAGGTCTTCACCGACCCTCAGCTTCAGGCACTGATAGAAAAGGCCCTCCAGAACAACGTCGATTTGAAAAAATCACATCTCGCAGTGCAGCAGATGGAAGCCTCACTCAAGGCATCCAAACTCGCGTATTTGCCTTCGGTGGGCTTTAAACCGAGTGCCACTTTCGGCGGCGTCAAGTCAACAACTACGAATGAATACATGATACCGGTGGCTTTGGACTGGCAGATTGATATCTTCGGACGCGCCACCACAGCCAAGAGGAAGGCCAAGGCACTCACTGAGGAATATCGCGACCTCGAGCAGGCCACGCGAGCGGAGCTGATAGCCGCCGTCGCCAAGGCCTATTACTCCTTGTCGATGATCGACAGCCAGATAAAGATTGTCGCCAACACCGTCGCCATCCGCGAACAGGCCCTTGAGACACAGAGGGCACTGATGACGGCAGGACATGTCAACTCTGCGGCTGTGAGTCAGTTCAGTGCCGAACTTTGCGCCGCCAAGGTACAGATGGTCAATCTTCAGAAAAAGTTCAATGAAGTACGTAACTCATTGGCAATCTTGATAGATGAAAACATCGATGAGATACAATGCGGCTCGATGGATGTCTCGTTCCCTGAGATAGGGAATGTGGAGGTGTCGTCGATAAACCTACTCTCTCGTCCTGACGTGAGGGCTTCGCAACACGCCCTCGAGGCGGCTTTCTATGCGAAAAAAGGTGCCGTCGCCGAATATTGGCCCAACATAGGGATAAGCGCGTCGGCGGGCTTCAACCCCTACAATTTCGTGTGGTCGGTGGTTGGCTCTCTGTTTCAGCCAATCTTCCAGAGAGGCCAGCTCAACGCCAATCTCAAGATTACAGCAGCCCAGCAGGAACAAGCACGTCTTGACTTCGAGAAGACATTGCTCTCGGCTTCCGTCGATATAGACAACGCCTTGTGCAGCCTGAAAGTTGCAAACGACGCTGCGGCTTTGTATGAGGAGCAAGAAGTTCATTATCAGGATGCATACAACGCTACCAGTGAGTTGATGAGACACGGTCAAGGCTCGTATCTTGAGGTGCTTTTCGCACAGCAGGCACTCTTGGAGTCCAGCCTCAACAAGGTCGTCAACGACTATGATGCGATATGCTCCATGATAACACTCTACCTCGCACTCGGCGGCGGTGACTGATGATGGGTTTGAGAGGATTTTTCTCCAAACCGGCATCAGGAAACATGCCGAATCATGCAAACAGGTCATCGAGGGTCACTACGGTGTTTATTGCCGAAATGTATTCGTTTGCCCGTCACTTTTTGGCGATTTTTTCCAAAAAGTGACCGATGTACGGCGTGGTTACTTCACCTCCAACCGCTGCCGATGAGATACCATTTCTTCCGTTGCGCCCTGTTGGGTTTCTGCACACTCGGAAACTTTGAATCAGCGACGACAATAATTTTTCCGTTTTGCAACAAAATCAGCATCTTGCCTCTTGCAGGAAACGACACTTCCTTTATTCTCGGAACAACATCCCAATATCCTTCTATCGCATACATGATTGACCTATAGGTCCGTATTGATGAAATCTGGAATCCGAGCATTTCATAAACTTCGCAATAGGCAGACAAGAAATAATTTAGTAACAACTTGATTTTCAATAATTAAAGTTGTTTTTATAAAAACGAATAGTGAGGAAATCCCGGAATTTTAGGGAGATTTCCTCACTATTGAAATTTGAAAAATCACGTTATTTTATTGATTATAAATTATTTAATCAAAATAAAAATCAGTCATCAAAATCCACATTTCTGAACAAATCGGACATCACGACCTGACTGTGAATTTCATCGGAGTAACCGCCTTTCGACAACCCGTAAGTAGTAATCATCGTAGTGAGGACAGTCTTTTTCGTGCCGCTTTCGCGCACAAATGTCGCCTGACGGTGGCGCAACCTTTGGTCTTCTTCTTCATCGATCACATAGACATCGCCAGCATATTTCATCTCACACAGATTGATTGTCTGATCGTTACGGTCAATCAGCAAGTCTATTTGAGTACCTGTTTCGCCCTTTTCTTTCGATTTATAAACCCACGAATGGGCGCTGCTGATAACAGCCGAAAAACCAAGCGCCAATTTGATTTGCGGCAAGTGTTGCAGGCAGACCCGCTCAAAAGCCAAGCCAGCCCACGCATTATGAACGGTTGTATTCAGATTGGAAGTCCAAAAGTGAGCATCGCCATTTTGGCTTTCCTGAATGAATTTGAAATAAAACAAAGTGTAGTTGTCCATCAACTGATACACAGCATCTTTCGTCTTTTTGCCAAAACAAGAATACTTGCGGATGAAGCCACACTGCTCAAGTTCTTTCAGTGCCTTGATAAAAACCGTGTTGTCGCTCAATTTGGTTTCCGAAAGGATTTCCTCACGAAGCATCCCCGACTTTCTCTTTGACATGGCTTGAATCACGGCAATATGCGGTTCGGGATGGCGGAAAAGCGAAGCATAAAGTGTTTCAAACTCGCGCGTCATCTCACCGTTTTCAGAGAAAAACATCCTATCGAAATTTTGCGCCAGGCTTTTGCCTTTCTTCAAAAAACTCCAGTAAAACGGGATG
This sequence comes from Bacteroidales bacterium, assembly GCA_045616045.1. Classification (GTDB taxonomy): domain Bacteria; phylum Bacteroidota; class Bacteroidia; order Bacteroidales; family F082; genus Limimorpha. The sequence goes on from JAZLGA010000042.1 coordinate 16,459, forward strand.
CCGCCAATGGCCATGTATGCCTCCAAAATCTGTTTGCGCGTATAGCCTAAGTTGCGGGCGGTCACATATTGTTCACATTCGCCAAGGGTAAAAGGACGAAGAAAGATCTGGCGCGTCAGGCGATTATGCAAACCACCATAATTCATTATCACCTTGTTGATTACCCAAGATGTTGCACTACCACAAACAATCAGCACAATATCTTTTCGCGCCGTTGCCCAGCCATTCCAGAAATGGTCCAAGGCACGGACGAAATTTGAATTCGGCGTATCCATCCAAGGCAGTTCGTCAATGAAAACGACTTTTTTGGCAGCCTTTGATTTCGACAGCAGATTTTCAAGCAAATGAAAAGCCTCGTGCCAGTTTTTCGGCATTTCAAACTTTCGCAATCCTGAGTTTTGCAACGATTTGCAAAATTCCGCAATCTGCTCGCCCATTGGCGCATCAAGGATGCCTGTGTGCTGAAAATCAAAATGATACTGGAACGTCTCCCTGATAAGGAAAGTCTTTCCCACACGACGACGGCCATAAACGGCCACAAATTCCGATTGGTCGGATTCCAACAGACTGAGCAGTTCGTTTTTTTCTTTGTCCCTTCCAATTAGCATAACACGCTGATTTTAGGCTGCAAAGATATGAATTTTAGAATTGGAATGTGAGGAAATCTCCATTTTTTTGATAGATTTCCTCACTATCGAAATTTGAAAAATTGCGTTATCTTATTGATTATAAATTATTTACAACAAATTTTTATCGAAATAAAAATCAAAACATTTCGTAAACTTCGCAATATGCAAACATGAAATAATTCTACAACAAATTGATTTTCAATAATTAAAGTCATTTTCATAAAAATGAATAGTGAGGAAATCTCAAAATTTTTTGACAGATTTCCTCACTATTGAATCCGTTTCCCCACCCGAATTTCCGCAGAATTCAAGTCACAAATGCAACTTTGTTAATGTTTGGTTTAATATCAGGTGCGAATTTAGTGATAAAACATTCAACTGGGGTCAAAAAATTCAATCTTTTTCTCGGTCTGTTGTTTAATTTGTTCTGTATCAATAGAATATCTTCGTCGTTAAGGTTTTCGAATGATGATTTCTTGGGGATGTATTGCTTGATGAGGCCGTTCATGTTTTCGTTGCGGCTTATAACGCATCCCATCACATCTATCAATTCCACATTCCGCAAGCCTTCGGCTGTGATGTTCACAAGGTCCTCGGCAGGATTCGGATAAACCTTTATAAGTTCAACTTGGAAGGTTATAAATCTCGAGAAACAGTTGCAAATTGGAAAATAATTCGTAACTTTGCAAAAACGGTCTTCTTTTGGATTTTGTTCAACGGACTTCGCGAAATTCAGAAGAACGGCGTGAAAAAAGTAAAAATAGAAGTCCCCAGAAGTCCCCTATAGAACATTGTCTTTATGAAAAAATCACTTCTTATCTGTGTCACATTCGCTCTTTTTTTGTGCGGATGCACGCAAAAATCAAGTAACCCTGTTGCAAAATGCACCAACGGCAGTTTTGTAGGCCGTGTGGAAAGTAACGGTGTCATGTCATTCAAGGGAATACCTTTTGCCAAGGCTCCGGTTGGAGAATTGAGATGGAAGGCGCCTCAGGCTCCTGACACTTCAGATGAGACTTTTGATGCCGGCGAGTTCGGTCTCGCAGCACTTCAGGCATATAGCCCCAGCGAGATTGCCAGCTCAATGCCTAAAGGCGAAGACTGCCTCACTCTCAATGTCTGGACAAAGGACCTGAAAACCAAGAAAAAGCCTGTGCTGTTCTGGATTCACGGCGGTTCATACTCATACGGCGGTACCGTTGACCCTCTCTACGACGGAAAGTGCTTGATTGAGGACTATCCCGATGTGGTGTTCGTTACGGCCAATTATCGAGTGAACATGATGGGCTACATCGATTTCAGCCATGTGCCGGGTGGCGAAGCTTTCCCCGATTCTCCATACCTTGCAATCTTAGACTTGCAGCAGGCACTCAGATGGGTGAAGGAAAATGTCGAAGCATTCGGCGGTGACCCTAACAACGTTACCGTCTTCGGCGAGTCGGCGGGTGGCGGAAGCACCAGTTGCCTCCTCGTGGCAAAGGGCAGCGAAGGACTTTTCCAACGCGCTATCGTCATGTCAGGCCCTATGGACCTCACCTACACCGAGAAGGTGTATGACCAATGGGATCAGGCAGGATACCTCCTGAAGGCAACAGGCTGCAAGAACATGGACGAATTGATGGCTCTCTCTGAAGATGATTTGCTCAAGGCGATGGAAACGGATATAGGCGTTCCGGGAATAGAAGGTCTTACCACGGTGGCTGGCCATAACAATCACCCTATGCGTGCTGACCGCAGCATCATCCCTTATGACCCGTTCACAGCCCTCGCAGAAGGTGCTTCGAAAGATGTTGACATTATCGTCGGCACCACTTGGGAAGAAGCCCAGTACTGGGCACACCTGTTCCATTATATTGTCCCTACGGAAGAGAATTTCTACAATATTGACAAGGAAACAGATGACCCTCTCGGCGCATACTACAACATCTGTATGGCTGGATTTGAGACTAACATCAGGAAGACCATGGGTGAGAACGAACACATCGCCGACGAGTTCATAGCAAGCGTGAAGGACCGTCAGGACGAGATGAGCGAGAAATATCCTATGATTTGGGAACGCACAGAATTTCTGAACGAGATGCGGTTCCGTATCGGCAGCATCCTGATGGCTCAGAACCATGCCAATGCAGGAGGCAAGGGTAGGACTTATATGTATTACTTTGGGAAAGGTATGGATGTTCCTGACGAACCTTGGCTCGGTGCCTGCCACGCCTGTGAGCTGACTTATGCACTCAATAACAAAGAAATCGAGGCCGGAGGCCCGTATGACCCTCAACTGATGAAAAACTTCAGCGGAGCCATCGTCTCTTTCGCAAAGAATGGAGACCCCAGCCAGCCGGGCATCCCTTGGACAGAATATGATGAAGAGTCTCGCAACACTATGGTCATCGGACGCGACGCCTCCATGTCAATGGTGAGCGACCCGAAAAAGGAACAGCGCGAGATGCTTCTTCCCATCTTCTACGATTACTGGATCAACCAATAGGCCTCTTCCTTGAATGTGACCCACCTGATGATGGAAAGTCAGATATTACAAAAAATAGTATCTTTACCACGTCGTTCACCTTGATTTTTGATTCACGGACTTCGCGAAATTCAGAAGGGCGGCGTGAAAAAATAGAAGTCAACTTAACTTAAATAAATAACTAAATCTTAAAAAAATGAGAAAATCAATCATTCTGTTAGCCCTTGCGCTTTTAGTGGTGGTGTCAGGCTGCAAAAAGGATCCTCAACCTTCGACTGGAAAGGCAAGCGTTGTGGTTTATGGTGAAATCTACACGGCAGAGAGTGCAAACCCTTCGGCCCAGGCATTCGCCGTGAAAGACGGTAAGTTC
>JAZLGA010000043.1:0-57166 GCA_045616045.1 Bacteroidales bacterium
TATCACCCGTTTTTACGGTTTCACAGCACAAAAATAGGTGAAATTATTGAGAAATGCAAGTCGTTGCTAAGTTATTTATTAACAACGGCTTGTCATTTCTCAACAACCAAAAATCAAGAATAATCTGCGGAATTAAGGGAAACAAAGAAAAAACGGGTAGAGAAGCTGAGCATCAGATTGTTTTGTGGTAGTCGTTTCGCGACATTTCTTTTTTTTCAGCCACCATGCTCTTTGTTACAATACCATTTTTGGCCTCAATCTGCATGGGGCAAACGCCTATGGCACAGTCGCCAAAATCACATTCTGTACTGTTACCGCTTGCAACGGCTTCAAACATTCTTTATCCGACAGCTTAAAAACGGATTTTCCGAATCCGGGATACTCTCCATAACCACAAAATGATTCCTAAGTACCGTTTGATGGTGTTTTGTACACGACAGAATAGCAAGGCTTTAACGTGCAAACATACAAAACCACGCAATCACTTCCAAACTTCATTAAACCTACTATATTGACACACGATATTTTATATAGTTTTTAAGAACTAACTACGTAAACCAAACTGAAGTGCATGGCAATTATTGCGTCTTGGCAAAACTTTCACCAAACCAAACCACTTGACTTCCGACACACACATTTAAAAAAAAACACCAAACCCATACGGTTTTCCAAAAAAAACGTATTTTTGTCGCCATAATTCAAACACTTAAAAGAAATGAAAAGACACATCACAATCATCGCGCTGGTCATGCTTTCGTTAGCCATGACATTCAGCGGTTGCAAGAAAGACAACAACGAGGAACAGCCTGAGGCAAAGAAGTACATCATAACTTATCAATTGGACAATAAGTTCGAGACAATTAATCCATCGACTTTAGAGCCTTATGTCTTCACGCTTTCTCCTTGTTTCAAGGCAAATTTCACTTACGTCGATGCCAATGGCAAGTCGGTAGAAATGAAAAACGTAGAGTTGCCTTGGAAGACAGAAATCACTGTTACAGCCCCATTTGCCGCCAAAATGGAAGGCGCATTGACCTATAACGAATCGGAATTGCCAGAACAGGTTACCTACGGTGTCCGCGGCGGAATATCATATAAACGCACCGACGGAAGCGCAATTACCGCTGATATAAATGGCGGCTTTTCTCAAAATCCAAAAGAAAAATTCCTTGAAGCCATTGGGAACCGTCCTGAAAGGTTAAAAATCGACTTCACAAAAAATCTGGAATAAAGTTCAAAAAAAACATAAACATTGATTATCAACAAACACTAAAAATCACAGTCAAATGAAAAAGCACATCACTATCATTGCAATGGCTCTTTTGTCATTAGCTGTTGTCGTCGGTTGCAAAAAGAACAACGAACACCAAGACGACCCCGAACCAGTAGTGGTCAAAAACGAATACAAGGTTCACTATGCAATTGAAACCCAAGAGACAACCGCTGACTCTACCGTCGCGTTCACGCCCTGTTTCAAGGCAAATGTCACTTATCTCGAGGCCAACGGCGACACTGTCAAGCTGACCAATGTCAGTTTGCCATGGTCAAAAGACATCACAGTCACAGCTCCATTCACGGCCTACATAAATGGCAATGAGTTCTACGACCAGTCAGAACTTCCTGACATTGTGTCATTTGGGTATTATGCTGGATTCATTGCCACACCAGTTGCTGACGGCACTTTATATAAAGGAATGAAAGGATACCATACAACCTGTTCCAAGGAAGATTTCCTGAACAATCTCAGTAAAATTGAAAAAACACTCAAGTTCGAGAACCAAAGAAAACTCGAATAAGGGGAAAAACACTTTTGTCAACGAAAAAGGCATCGCATGCGATGCCTTTTTCTGTTTTCACACCTCCCTTACCTCAGCCATTCATTCAACTTTTCCTTGATTTCCTTTTGCGTGGCCGCATCGAAATTGGCTATCTTGGTGCCGTGTCCTCCGCCTGGCAAGACATAGCGCACAATGTTGTCGCCATTGACATATTCATCGCCGATGCCGGCATAAAGCCACGGGTCGTAACTGCCATATAAGAACAAATATTTCGCATCGGTATTTCTAAGGAAAGCATCAACCTTTTCGTGCATGGCGGTCGAAAAGATGTCGCCAACGGTTTCAGGGACGTACGCATATCTCAGATAATCGCCAAGAATGTAATCATCCACGATGAGCAAATCCTCAAGACCTGCCGTGCAAAACTGGCAATGTCCCAATTCCATGTAGGCCTGAATGTAGTATTGGCAAACTTCATAATTCCGGTCCCATGCCTCAGGGCCGTCTATATTAATAATGTAGTTGAAGATTTCATCATCAGAAGCATCAAGAGCCGGAATTTCATTTATGTCGTATGAATACGACCAAAATGCGAAACGGTAATCCATGACATGCAAGTCCCAAAGTTTCTCGGTAGGGATATGAAATTCGACATTTTGCAACGCAGCAACCGAATCGAATTTATGAGCCATCACTTTGCGACGGTTCAACAATTCACGCAGGAAAGTTGTCATTGTTGCCCTATCTTCGGGCGTTCCGATGGTTTCGGCAAGTGCTTGGGCGGCACGGTCATCATAACGTCCTATACAAAATGGCGAACTATATGGCACGGTAACATCAACATCATCAGGATACCAAGCGCGGTACATGTTGCAAGTCAGACTACTTTTGCTGACACCGGTCGAAATCCATTTGCCCGAAAACAGTTGCTTCAGTGAAGTGACAACCTCATGCAAATCGTCGCACGAATTGTCGGCATTCATATAACGATATGTGTCGTCGTCGATTTTCGACTCACCATAATAGCGGTGCTCCACCACAATCTGGTTGCCGTGAAACATGGTTACCAATTCCGCAGTCCTTTGAGCATCAAAAGCATGATAACCTTCTGTGACCAAAATGTTTATGCTATCCGGGTGATTCAAGAAAACGTAAACCAGCTGGTTGTAAGTGCCTGCCGAAGCATCGTCATGGTCGATAAGTTGCTCAAAGAAAACCTTGTATTTTGCCTTGAAATCAGCAGTTTCTTCTTTGGTGACGGAAACTACCTTGGGCAGTTCTTTCAACTTGGACTCAAATTCGACGAACAAGTCAGTTTCAGATTTCTTACAACCTGTGAAAACACTGGCGAGACAGAAAGCCAGCATTAGGGAACAGAGGAAAAAATGCTTCATTTTCTTATTAGTTCAACTTAGAGAGTTATAAAAGGAAGTGAATAATTCACCCGCCGCTAAGGCGAGGAAATCGAAAAAATGCCACATTTGCAGTCTCAAAAAAACAATATGGAACATCTTAACGAAACGCAAAGGTACACAATTTATTCGATGAGGAAAGAAAAAACAATCCGAAATAGTGCTTTGAAGAGTACAAGTATTTTAAATACAAATTTCCAAATTCTCAATATTTCCTGACTTCATCACATTTTTGCGCCATCACATAGTGCGAAATGAAAATCATCGAGTTACGCTGAATATTTGGGAAACTTTGGGTGACGCAAACGAAAAATGTGCACTTTCACACCATGTTTGTACGCAAGGACATAGAAGTCGCCATCAGCGAAGAGAGGATAGCCGAGGGCTGCAAGTGGGATAGCCTGAAAGGCTACGTCACCAACACGGAACTTGATGCAGAGCAGGTAATCGACCGGAACCTCGGCCTATGGGTGCGGAGAGAGCCTTCTGTGTCTCGAAAGAGACATTGGACTTGCGACCAATGTCTCACGTCACCGAAAGACGTATTGGGGCACACATCTGCATCGGCTTCATCGCCTATAAGGTGCATAAAGAGTTGGAACGGCTGATTGCCGTCAACAACATTGGCATGAGCATCGGCCATGTGCTTGATACGGCAAAGACCATCACAACTATCAGGGCAAGGATGCCTGAGAACGGGACCTACTTCACCAAGACACCCTTCATGACGGAGAAACACCTTGCCATCAAACCTCTCTTTAACATCTCAACCATCGATTCTTAATTCGGGTGACGCATTGACGAAATCGGGAACATGTTCCTACTACGTCCCGCAATTAGCGACAAAAGGAGACATTTTTTTAATAATGTGCTGGTTGAAAGCATAAATGGTATAACTTTGTGGCGAAATTTGAAACCGGAAACATGCGCATTGTTGAGTTTTTCAAAAACAAGTACAACATTTGCAAGGATGTTTTGACACGTTGGTATAACAACTTTGCCAACATTCTCCGCATTGTTGTGCTGCCTGGTTTTCACGGTGTGCCCATATATGATGTGGTAGCGTTCTTCCTGCGAAGTTTCACCAAGGGGAGACTAATCGACAGGGCAGCTGCTGTTGCTTTCAACTTCTTTCTTGCCATTTTTCCACTCATCCTTTTCTTTTTCACCCTTATACCCCTAATACCCATACCTGGACTATACGAGAATATTTTAGAGACACTTCATGAGTTTCTTCTTCCTTCAGGAACTTTTGACTACGTGGCAGAAACCATCAATGACATCATGAACCAAGAGCACGAGGGGCTTATGTCATTAAGTATCTTCCTATGCCTGATATTTGGTTCAAGTGGCATATCGGCCATCTTCGACGGGTTCAAGAACGCATATCTTGACCTTGACTCGCCAGGATGGTTCAAGCAAAGGCTCAACTCGCTACTATTACTTTTCGTGTTGGGTTTCATCCTAGTCATCGCTGTTGTTCTGATAAGTTTTGGCAACACATCATTCGATTACCTCATCAAAGCGGGTCTTCTTAGAGGCGACTGGAGTTACTCCATTGTAAATATTGTGCGATGGCTGATAGTCATCTTCCTTGTTTTGTTTGCCATGTCACTATTGTACTACTATGGCAACAAAGGGCAAAAATTCTCTTTTTTCTCACCTGGCGCCATACTCTCAACCACTTTGTTTGTCATTGCAACCATAGGATTCAACATATATATTTCTAACTTTGCAAGTTACAACGCCCTATACGGTTCCATTGGCACGCTTATAATTTTGCTTATGTGGCTGTGGATTATAGCCATAGTGATTTTATCCGGCAACGAGCTTAACGTAAGCATTGAATCCAGTGCCAAGCAAATCGACTTCAGCAAACGTCCTCTACAGACATTGGGGAACTATATAAGAAACTATAAGATGAAGAAAAGACAGAAAAAGGAGAAAGATATTGACAACGAGACACAAGAGGCAAGACAAGAGAATCCTTAATTTTTAATCTTCTATATGGGAATAATAATACGCCAGAGCATAAAAGGCACAATTGTGAACTATGTGGGTGTGGCCATTGGTTTCATCACCACATTTTTCATAGTAACCAAATACCTCACCACCGAGGAGTTGGGGCTTATTAGAGTGCTGACCCAGTCGTCGCTACTTTTTTCAACATTAGCACAATGGGGCACCAACACCTCTGCGATGCGCTATTATCCCTATTTTAAAGACCCCGAGCATCGTGACCACGGCTTTTTCGGCTGGACTCTGCTGATACCTTTGGCCGGTTTTGCGCTTTTCACTCTGCTATTCTTTCTTTTCAAAGACACCATAGCCAATTTCTTCATAGCCAAGTCGGCACTTTTTGTCAATTACATTGATTATGTGTTGCCATTGGCATTCTTCATGCTGTACATCACCGTCTTCGAAACCAATTCAAACCTGCTATTGCGTATTGTGGTACCCAAATTCATACGTGAGGTTGTCATCAGGCTGCTCACGATGGCCGTGTACATACTATACGCTTTCCACATACTCACACTCAAAGGAATGGTGGTATCGCTTTGTGCAGCCTATTGCATTGCCACAATGCTCAACATAGGCTATCTCCTTTCTTTGAGGCGTGTTTCATTCCGCATCAAACCCGACTATGTGAATCCAAAAATGCGCCACGACTTCTTTCTTTACACCATCTTTCTATTCACTTCGGCACTCACCACCGAGTTTACCCCAATGCTGAACGATTATTTTGTTGCCGGAATGCAAGGACTGGCATCAGCAGGAGTGTTCTCAATTGCTGTTTATGTGGCTACAGTTGTTGAGATGCCATACCGCTCGCTGGCGGCAATATCAAGGCCGCATATCTCACAGGCCATAGCCGACAACAACACGGCACAGACCAACGAAATATGCAAAAGCGTCTCGCTAAACCAGTTTCTTGTCGGGTCGCTCATCTTTTTTGTCATCTGGATTAATATTGATGCCTTTTTCACACTGCTCCCCAATGGCGAAGATTATGCCATTGCCAAATGGGTTGTATTCATACTTGGCATAAGCAGACTCTGCAACTCTACACTCAACGTAGGCCTTACTGCCCTCAGTTATTCAAAACACTATTATTATTCACTATTGTTTAGCATAATACTGACTGTCTTATCGATTTTCCTCAACTACAAACTGATACCAACATGGGGCATGGAAGGCGCAGCAATGGCAACCTTGGCATCATACCTGCTCTACTATACTATGCTCCTTGTCTTTGTTGAACGCAAGATACACCTCAACCCACTAACCGTAAAACATATATGGGTTGTCGCAATTGTAGGAGCAATGTATGCCTTAAACCTATTATGGGACAAAACCATTACTGCAATGCTTGTTGCTGGCACCGACTACGGAACTGTGACATTAATTGCCAACTGTGTAGCAAAAACAGCACTGACCGTTATTATCGGAGTATTCGTCATATACAAAGCAAAAGTGTCAAAGCCTTTCAATGACGTGATTAACAAAGGGTTTGGTATCCTTAAAATAGAAAAAGAAAAGTAAAAGGCCTTAATGGCTGAGCTACCAAGACGTCAGAGGCTGTCATTCAACCTCTTCATAATCGGTAACCTCGCCAACATCGGGATCTATTTTGCGTTTGTCGCCATTGTCTTTCTTAAGTATTTCAACATCACCCTTGTCCGACGACGGACTGACAAAAATGCTGAGCAGAAAGTTTATCAGCAGACTAAGCACAAGAACTATTAATAATCCGAATAGTATTCTCAGCATCACTGTTTAATTTTATATACGCATACAAAAATAGTTATTTTTCAGTCTTCCAAAAACCAAAGCCACAAAAAAAACGCAACGCAATAAATGCGCTGCGCCTGTATCATAAGTTTAAAAAACCAATTTTATTTTCAGTTAATGGTGTTTTTGGTCTCAGTCTTGCCTCCAAAATTGAAGGTAAGGTTGAAACGAAGGGTGTTCTCAAGCGGGTTGGTACCAACCTTGCCACTCACAGGCAACAGATAAGAAACATCAATTGCAAACACATTGTAGTGGAATGCTGCACCGAATGTAACATACTTACGATTACCTTTTGTGCGGGGTTCGTTAAAGTAGCCTGTACGCACCGAGAAGATGTTGTTATACCAATACTCAACACCAACACCGATGTTAAACTCACTCATTTCCTCCTTGAAACCTCCAGGGGCATCATAGAAAGATTGTATCATGCCCATGACAGTTGAGACATTGGGGTTTTTTCCTTTTTCAATAACATAATCGCCATTATCTTCCACGATGAAGCCTCCCAAAGAGTCGCGGGCGTAGATAGGCGGTGTGGGTACAAGCAGTTTGGTGATGTCAACATTGACTGCTATCGAGTTGTAATCGTCAATATGGAAATTCATGCTGGGGCCAAAGCGCAACATTGTAGGTATAAAGTCCTTTTTCACACTTGAGTTGTTATAACTCACCTTGCTACCTATATTACTAATGTTGATACCCCATGCAATGTCGGCATCAATATGCTTCAATTCGAGAGGGCGTTGGTAATAGAGTGCCACGTCGGCAGCTACCGACCAACCTGCTGTTGACCCTTCCGAATAGCCCTGAGTAAGATTTGAATAGATGAAACGGCCAGCGACAGCAGCCGATAGATATTCTGTAAGCAAACGCGAATAAGCCACATCTATGGCGAACTCGTTAGGCTTGTATTTTTGAGGGTTCTCGTTATTTTCATCTACAAAAGTCATCTCGCCGCAATTAAAGTAACGAAGCGTGGCACCGATGGCGTCGCGTTCGGTTATTTTGGTTCCAAAAGCCAAATAAGCCAAATTCATATCGTTTACGAGGTTATGAAGCCACGGGCTGTAACCCAGACCTATCTCGAACTTGTCTTTCATGAATACATACTTGGCGGGATTATAATGCATGGAATATGCATCGGCAGCCGAGACAACGCCACAATCGCCCATTGACCCTCCGCGAGCGTCGGGTGCTATCGAAACAAATGGCACAGCCGTGGTAATAACATTATAATCAGTGCCATACTTATCGTGATAGTGGCCTTGACCTAACAATGTTGTTTCCAACAGCAACATTCCTACAATTAAGATACTTCTTATTCTCATATACTTATTTTTTTAAAGTTGCAAAGATAACGTTTTTTTGGATTCTTTATTGTGTTATTATCATTTTTTGCATAACAGAACGATGAGTCCCATCGCCATCATATATGGTCACACTATAGGGATAGACACCTGCGTTCAGTTTGCTACCAGCAAAGTTAGTGCCATCCCACTCAATGCTTGCTCCATAGTCGGCTTTGGTTTCAAGCCGAGTAACTTTCTGGCCTAAAACGTTATATATCTCAATCAACACCTTGGCATCGCCCGACAGCGAAGACGACAATACAAATCTTGTGGTGCCACTGAAAGGATTGGGGTAATTCGACACCTTATATAACATATTGTCAATCACATTGAGTTCTATTGTCTTTGTTGAAGAATTGTCACACATATCCCAAGCCTTAAGTGTAAAAACATGCTTGCCAAAGGGTATTTCTTCTATCGGGACAGCGGCCGTTCCTCCACGCCATTCGTCAGGTTGACAAACAAGGACATCATTCAACGACAATTCTGGCATCTGTGGCAGCGTTGTTGACAATATTATGTCACGACCTATGAGATAATCATAGTGATAAACACCGCTTTCATCATCAAGTTTCACATACAGGGTGCCTTTAGGTATAACGGTATCGCCACTAACAAACGAGATCTCGTTCCAAAACATCTCAATATCAGGGCCTTCCTTATCGTTTGTTTCCGTTTGGCTATTGTCAATATTGAATCCAGTCCAGGAACCGAAAGCATCAACACCTCTTATTGAATCGTATGCATATAAAGAAAAACGAGGGCCTACATATTTGTCATAATCGACATTGACCGGCAACACAAAGCGTATAGAGAAAACGCCATTAGTAACATTAGCCGAGCCTTTATAAACGACATCGTTATAAAACGAGAATTCTTTTGGTTTTTCAATAATTGTTGACAATTTAGTCATTCCTGCAAAAAAGTTCACCTCAGCGATACCATTGAACGAGGTGTCGGCAATGCTTCCGTTCCCATTAATGCGGCACTTTATTTCAATTACCTGACCGGGGACATAAGACTCATTAGGCTGACTTTCAACGATTATCTTCTGCGTTGGCAGTGCAATTCTCAATGCAGGGTCGCCAAAGAGCACCATTCCGCGGTTAGTGTAAGTGAAGAATTGTGGATGAGTCTTGGCCTGGCGCACCATATCGCCAAAGCGATAAGGTTTGCCGTCATCATCATAAGATGCCAACAATGGAGCAAGAGCCTTCGACATCTTAACAGTGTTTGTGGCATAAGTAGGGCGGGTTGTTGTCAGCATGGCTATGGCGCCACCATTGTCGCGAAGCAGCATTTGTTCACCTGCCGAAACCAGTTCAGGGTTGTCGAATTTGCTGAATTCGCATGTGGCAGTATAGACAAAAGGCATCATAACTCCATTATTCATGCTTGCTATTTCAGAGGTGGTGAATACGCTTCTTTTTGACAGGCCTGTCACTCCTCCATGTCCACTATAGAACATAGCCAACGCTCCGGCATCAAGACGCTTTGCCAAATCGGCAGTTGCAGCAGGTATCCGCTCACCCGATGGCACATTTACGACAGGAAAAGCAGCGAAGAAAGATTTACCTACTTCAGCATCACAAGACACCGACTCTAACATTCTCGAACAAATCTCAGAGTTGTTGAGATAAGTATTGCCAACATCAGCCACAAAAAGAGTTCTGCCCCTCCACATCCCATGAGTGTAACCTATATTATTATAAGTCTTTATTTTTTTTATTGCCGTAGCCGCATCATTCTCGCTATTGACGGGAATGCGTCCCACTGCAATATCTATCAAACCCATGCACTCAGGCCCATCGTTGTCATCCATCATACCGAAATAGTCATCAGAGCAATAGCTATTTATTTCGTCACACGGGTCTAAAGCAGTTTCATAAGTAGGGACGAAAGAAGACCCTCGTCCAAGGATGTCACGCACATCGTATGAAGCCTTTCCAAACAAAAGCACATATTTAAGGTTTGCATTACTACGCTGATAAACCATCCTTATGAAATCACGCAAGGCTGTCAAGTCGGCATTTCCTGCTGAAAATTCGTTATACACGTCCTCAACCTTAGCAGTAAACACCTCAAGACCGTCATTAAGGCGGTGAAACTCTGCCAATTCTTCTGCATACGAATAGTATTTTGAAGGAGCCAGCACTATCATGTCGGCATTAGTGACGCCATGAATGTTTTGGTTTGGTATATGCTTAATAGCAATGGGTTTCATGGCATTTGCGACCTCAAAAGCCACAAATCTGTTCAAGGTTGCATTGCCTGCAACAAAAAAGATGCTGTCAGCACTTCTATGGCATACCACATTGTGCGGTTCAAGAGGATTTGTGACATCCCACAGCAAAACGCCATCTGGCGCATTACAAACACTTAGAGCATTTGTCTCATTGCATACTCCGAAACACATTTGAGCAGAAGAGTAACACAAACGGCGCTGGTAATTAGCCAACACCTTGTCGAGGAACACCGTAGCCGACGTAGAGGCGTTTATCTTGATTTTCAGATTCACGTCAGGTGACGCAGGTGTCCAGCTAATAGTTTTCCGAATCTCATTACCATAACTTCCGGAAGAATGGGCTGTTATGACAGCATCACTAAAAAGAGTGTCGGAGTCATCGTAGGCAGAGATCATAAACTTTTCTGACGAACGTCCCATAATATCAAGCTGCATCACGACGGGTTTGTCGGCAACAAAGCCCTCAAACACGAGTGGCAAAGAAAGGGAATCAGTAAAAGTCTCGCCATACCACACACGGCCAGAGGCATAAACATTGACAAGTTCTTTTTCATGAAACAAGGCGTCAGTGACCACGCAAGTGGCATTTGCGATTTCAATGCTATCAGGTGTTGTGACATTTTCAATTGTCTTTCCGGGTGACAGGCCAAAATTCAAATAGCAAAATGTAGTATCTGAATAAGGATTCCGTTCGCACGTCAAAGTCAGCAAGGAAGAGGCTTCGTCGTTTATATGCCAAAAAAGATTGTCTGTTGCATAGAATAGCAGATAGTCGTCGGCGTCGAAAATGCCGTTTGAGTTATTGTCAACCCTTGTCACAGCCATCTCAGCGAGGTCATCAGGTCTTTCGTCTGAACAAAGTTCGGGCAAGGCGACATTTTCACGTCCCATAAGTCTCACTGTCGAGATGTTGCATCCGCTCAGGTCAGCGCCAGCAGACAACAGGTCGGCTGCAGACAACTTATAGACACCACTTTTAGTTAATGCGACCTTATACCACACACCATTTTCCAATACCGAATGCATGGTTTGTGCCGAAAGGGTACGACCAAGGAACATGAAGAGTAATATCACGTAATAAGGTGTGTGTCTCATTGGAGTGTTAATGTATTATCAATAATCTTGAGGTACAAGATGCAGACTGTCCGTCTTCGTTGGTGGCGGTTATCCTATAAGGATAAACGCCTACAGCCAGCCTATCACCGCCAACAGAGCATCCATCCCAATAAATAGGAGCAGTACGTGCCTCCGAGCCATAAACGTCTTTCGACATTGTGGCAACACGCTGTCCCATAATATTGAAAATCTCGATCTTTACGTTCATGACATTGCCCGTTTGGTTATGACCGAAAACAAAACTTGTCCCCTGACTGCATGGATTAGGTATGTTTTGCGGACTATCGACCACCATAGTGCGGTTATTGGCAACAACAAAATGTATTAAAGCCTCATTCGACACATTGTTGATATTCCACACTTTTAGTTTCAATGTGTATTCGCCATCTTGCAAATTCTGGAAATTGTATGTTATAGTACCTTTCCCCTGATTGTTTATCTCCGACTCAAAAAAGTCGTTCATTCTGTATTGTCCCGATATAGGGCCCGACAAGGTAGCCACAATGTCATGTCCTATGCCGTTGCCAGTGGTGTTGATGCCATACTTGTCACTAAGACAAGCCAAGAGAATGGGGTTTTGGTTTGTAGTGCCACCATCGACAAAAAGGGTGTCGTCAATAAAGAGCCTAATTTGAGGTGCATCATCGTCAAGCGAGGAAGTGTCGTCAAAGCCACCCACCATAAAATTGGAGAAAGAGCCATTGGCGTCGTTGACATAATCTGTGGCATAATAACTTATGAAGCCATTGCCGTAATTGAATGCTATATCGCGCGGCATGATAAACGAAACCTCAAACTGACCATTTTCAACATTTGTCTTTCCATTGAACAATTGGCTATTAAGCAGCTTGAAAGTAAACGGTTTGTCTTGGTCGCCCAAGGTTGTTATTGTGGCTTCCTTGTCGTAAACACTTACAAACACGATGCCATTGAAACTCTCGTCCTTGTTGCCATACAAATCAGTCACTTCGCCTGCGATAGTTACGTTTTGCAAAGCCTTTAGCGTATCAGGCGCATTCGAGACATCATTACCGTTAATCTTTGTTGTCTTGACTGACAATGTTGGGTATGCTATTCGCATGGCTGGATCGCCGAAGAACACATAATTGTTTTCTCTAATGTCTCCAAAAGGCTTGGCTTGCCTAAACGTGTCGCCCAAGCGCTGATGTTTTCCACCTTCCATGACAAAAAGGTGCTTATACACTTCCGTGTTGAACTTGGTGTTTGGAGTCCTATACGTAGGCCTGGGTGTGGTAAACATGGCAACTGTGCCACCATGACGGCTACAGAACGTGTTTTCGCCCAAAGATATTCTGTTAAGGTCGTCGTAACGGCTGAACTCACAAGTAGCTGTTATCATAAGTGGGTATTTGGGTGCATTGCGCCATGATTGCACGTCACCAAGTTGGAGAACCTTCTCTTCTGTAAGTTGCACCTCTCCTCCATGACCAGTGTAGTTTAGCACCAAAGTCCCTTTGCCTACCCTATTGTTCAATGCAGCAGTGGCAGCAGGCGATGTTTGTCCATTAGGTGTGCTGATTTGTTCGTATGCGTCGAGATAAATCTTATCGACGACGGCATCCTGTCCACCATTTGCGCGCAAGGTGGCGATGAGCATTTCGGGGGTTTCCATGAAGTCAAGTTCGTCATCGTCGGCAAAGAAAGTAACGACATTGCGCCATGGGGCCATAGTCTGTTCGTTGTTTTGGGTATATGCACATATCTTGTCAACAACATATCCGGCTTGCTCAACAGTGGTTACAGGCAGTCGTCCTATGCCAATGTCGGCAACGGAGTTGTCCAGGCCACCCTCGCTTTCGTCCATAAAACCGAAATAAGTGTCACTCACATAGCAGTCAGTCAAAAACAACGAGGAGACACTCTCGTATGCTGGCACAAAATCAGAGATTAAGTTGTTTCTGTTCTTATAGTCGTATGAGGCATCACCTAAAAGCAACAAGTATTTAAGTTCCTTGCCCGATGACGAGTTCCTATACAAATGTCTGGCAAAGTCACGTATTGCGGTTACATCTTTTGCGCCACAGGAGAACTCGTTGTAAATCTTCTCAGGCGTTGTAATATATATAGACATATCAGGGTCTAGTACGGCATGCAATTGTTTTAACCTTTCGGCTTGTGAAATAAAATCCTTATACGAGACAATCAGATAGTCAATGTTTTTTATCGAATGGAGATTTTGGTTCTCCACCACTTCTTTGAAAACTGGGCTCATGTATGATGTACCATCGAAAGCAATGAACTCATTGTGAATGTTACCTGTGAAGGTGAATGAATGAGTGTTTCCCGAGACGGTCAATGCCGGTTTGAAAGGGTTGACAGGATTGGTGACGTCCCATACATTTACATTCTGTGATGCTGCAGTAATCTTGAAATCGTAAACAGCTGTTGTGTCACTGGCCAGAGGGTTTCTGAAAATCATCTGCCCTGACGAGAAATTGGCTTTGCGCCATGCGTTAACAGTTATGTAATCGACATAACCCGTTGATGTAGAAGAGCCTTGTGCTTTATGCTGGAGTTTTATGTCAACAGCGTCGGTGTTTGAGCCGAAATTAAGCCTTCCACCGCAGGCGCGGCCATAGCCATGTCCGGATGCACTAATAGGTTCCACATTGAAAGTTCTCAAGTGAGTACCGTTGGCATAAAGCAAAAACGACGCTTGATTAATGTTGTATCCTGCCATCTGTGCGTTGACAACACAATTATGCCCGCTCTGAAGGTTCGGGAAGTTGAACGAAAAGGTCTTGGAATCATTGCCGTCCATCTTGTCGCCATAATAGGTGCGTCCGGCATGTGCCAAATTCACCTCGTCTTTCTCGTGAACGGCATAATCCATAAACTCGGTCAGTGTTGCCACCGATGTCCCCGAAGGTTTGGCCACTGTTGTGATACGCTTTCCAGCCCCCTTGTCAAAGGTCAGGAATATATAAGAGGAATCGTCGTATGCATTCTGAGTATGCTCATATATGGATGTTGAAGGATTGTATTTCCATGTAACAGGGCCTCTAGCGTAAAACAAGGCATAATCATTTTGGTCAAAACTTCCATCCGACTCACCGCTTACCAAAATAGGCAATTCAACGATGTCGTCATGGCGTGCGACAGCGTTAAGTTCCGGCAACACACCGCCGCCGTTATGGTAGATGCGCATGTCTCTAGGGTCAACCGAAGAAAGGTCAACACCCATTTTAGAAAGGTCGTTGTATGTCAAACGATAAATACCAGTCTCGCTTAATGCCATTTTATAAAATGTTCCGGTTGAAAGAACCGAATTGAGGACCGCCTTCGAATCTTGAGATTTCGGCTGCTTTGGGATAAGTTTGTAATTTATAGTAGCTGATACGAGTTTCTCTATTCTTCCATTTTGGTTGCGCATGGTGTTCAGTTTAAGCCTTAGCAAGGCATCGTCGCGTGACTGCAGCACTAAGGCTTCAACAGCAAAATCAGAGTTATCCAACTCGTTGCCGACCACATTTTGTTCTTCTGTAGTCAGAGGAGATGTGACTATGTCATCAAGAGAGACAGAAGGCACAAGGTCTGGAGAGCAGACTGGAACAAGAAGCATATACGAGGGCACCAAGTCGTTGGCCGAGTTGTAGCAAGCGTTGTCAGTCATGATACGGCATAGAGTGTCAGAGCCAAAAGATTCTTTTACGACACCTTTCCATTGGATTGATATTGGCATTGAGCCAGAAATCTGGGCAGAAACACTGCCACAGGACAAGAGCAACAGCACTATCATTAGACGGCGGAACCAACATTTCATTTCCATTGACATATAACACCTTATTTTATTAAACAAACGCTAAAAGCGCAAAAAAAAATTGTAGTGCATGGAGGCCCTATACGTTACAAATCAAATTAAAAATCGACTCGACGAGCCTTTCATACCAAGAAGCAAAGATATGCATTTTTTGTCGCAATTAATCTTTTTTCGATGCAAAATCACTTTTTTTCACCTAAATAGTGAATAATTGAAAAAAAGGTCGTAAACTTGCAAAGTTTTTCTGAAGTCTTTTCTGAAGACATTTGTCAGGAAAAACAAAAAGATATGCAATAAAAGGAAAAGAAACACGTTATAAGAAACAAACTCAAAAAATGATGAACAAGGAATCAGTATTGAAAACAGTTGCGATTTGTCTTTTGGCAGGAGTGACATTTATTTCGTGCAAAAAGAATGCTTCCAGCACGACTGGATGGGCATACAACGATCCAAACAACGGTGGTTTTGAGGTAACCGAAATCAACGAGATGGAAGTAGGTCCGGGTCTTGTTGCTGTTGGTGGAGGCTCTTTCGTCATGGGCGGTACAGTTGACAATGTAAACTACTCATGGGACAATGTCCCAAGAAGAGTAACCGTACCATCATTCTTCATAGACATAACCGAAGTCAGCAATGTTGACTATCGTGAATACCTATATTGGCTGTCACGCGTTTATGGCCAGAACTATCCCAGTGTGGTTAGAAATGCTCTTCCTGACACACTCGTATGGCGTCATCGTTTGGGATACAATGAGCCTATGGTTGACATTTATTTCCGTCATGCCGCCTACAACCACTATCCAGTTGTCGGTGTGACATGGGTTCAAGCCAACGACTATTGCACGTGGCGTAGCGACCGTGTTAACGAGATGATGCTCGTCAAAAAAGGCATATTGGACTGGGATCCTAACCAACAAGACGAAGAGAACTTCAACACTGACGCATATCTTGCAGGTCAATATACAGGAAATGTCAAAAAAGGCATGAAAGACCTCAGCCAAGGCGAAGGCGATGCAACACGTAACGTGCGTATGGAAGACGGAATACTGCTGCCTTCATATCGTCTCCCCACAGAGGCCGAATGGGAATATGCCGCAATCGGATTGATAGGCAACACTGAGCACGAAATGACATCAGACCGCAAGACCTATCCTTGGAATGGCGATGGTCTGCGTACTGACAACAAACGCTATATGGGTGCCTTCATGGCCAACTTCAAGAGAGGCCGTGGTGACTATATGGGTGTTGCCGAAAGTCCTAACGACGGTTCTTCTCTTCCTGCTCCTGTTGGCTCATATTGGCCAAACGACTATGGTCTCTACAACATGGCAGGCAACGTGTCTGAATGGGTTTCTGACGTTTATCGTCCACTCAGTTTCGATAACGTATCCGACTTCAGCCCATATCGTGGCAACATATTCACACAGAAAGTCATGGAAGGCGAATTCCTTGCAGAGAAAGACTCTTTGGGACACATTCGCCGCGAGCTGGTACCACAAGAAGAAGCAGCAAAACGCCAAAACTATCGTACTGCATTCAACTCCAACTATGGTGATGGTGACTACATGTCAGCAATACGCTACAACTGGACATCAGGAGAAGCAGACAACCAAGCCAGCTACACAAAAGACGTCTATGACTACGCCACCAACGAAGAAGCTGGCACAACTCTCATCAACGACGAGTCAAGAGTTTACAAAGGCGGTTCATGGGCTGACGGCCCTTACTACCTGAGTCCAGGCACTCGCCGCTCCCTCAACCAAAACCAGGCAACTTCTACAATAGGATTCCGTTGCGCCATGAACAAAATTGGCGAAGGAACAAAATAAAAAATAGTCCTTTATGAAACACAAAAAGCCGCTTGAACTTCAAACGGCTTTTTTTAATAAAAACACAAAAAAACTAACTGAAAATCAATGGTTATGAACAGCATAGAGAAAATATATGCCTCATTCAGCAAATCGCTAAAAGCCACTACCGACAGCCGCAAGATTGAAAAAGGGTCAGTCTTCTTCGCACTCAAGGGAGAACGATTCGACGGCAACGATTTTGTGGAGAAAGTCGCTAACGACGGCATAGCAGCACTTGCAGTAAGCGACCGCCCCGAAATAGCGGAAAGCAGCAGAATAATAAAAGTTGACAATGTGCTAACGGCACTCCAACAGACTGCCAATATGCACAGACGCACAATGAAAACAACCATATTGTCAATAACAGGAACAAATGGAAAGACAACGACAAAGGAACTAACTTCGGCGATTTTGTCGAAAAAATACCGCACAGTATTCACACAAGGCAACCTCAACAACCACATAGGTGTGCCACTGACACTGCTCAGCATAAAACCCGACACTGAGATTGCCATAGTGGAAATGGGAGCCAATCACCCGAAAGAAATAGAGGCCTTGTGCAAAATAGCCGAGCCCGACTATGGATTAATAACCAACATTGGCAAGGCTCATCTTGAAGGCTTTGGCAGTTTTGAAGGTGTGATAAAAACCAAAAATGAATTATACGAATATCTAAAGACCAATGAGAAGACTGTTTTTGTAAATGTCAGCAACCCTCTTCTAAAAGAACTGTCGAAAGAAATGAGACGCATCTGTTACGGAACTGACAGCGCCGAGACAACAGTCAGACATGCAAAATCAAATCCATTCCTCGCCGTTGAATATGACAAAGACATAATACAGACAAATCTAGTTGGAGCCTATAACACAGAAAACGTGGCAGCTGCAATATGCGTGGGCAAATATTTCGGAGTTAGCAAAACTCAGGCAAAAGAGGCCTTGGAGGGCTACAAGCCATCGAACAACCGCTCTCAAGTCATCAACACAAAAAGCAACCGCATCGTGATGGACGCCTACAACGCCAATCCCGTAAGCATGAAAGCCGCCATAACCAACTTCAAAAACATCAGCACCAACAAATCGATGCTAATATTGGGAGACATGCGCGAACTTGGCGAAGCATCGGATACCGAACACAAAGAAATAATAGAACTCATTGAGAAACTCAACTTTGAAAAAGTTATTCTGGTTGGCAACGAAATGCGCAAAGCCGCCGACGGCAAGGACTACACACTTCTTGACAACATTGGGGATTTACGCCAATTACTTTGCCAGAACTCTTTCAAGGACTACGACATTCTAATAAAAGGTTCACACAGCATACAACTTGAAAAAGCCCTAGACCTACTATGACAGAGGCTGTAGGCATAGGACTAATGTCAGGCAGTTCGCTTGACGGACTTGACATAGCCACTGTCAAGTTCAGAATGGGCAAGCCCGAACACATCAGTTTTGAATTGATGCACCAGGCTTCCGTAAATTATCCGGAAGAATGGCACAAAAAACTCGGTGAAGCCTTTTACACTGACCAAGAATCATTGAAAAAATTAGATGTCGAATACGGGAAGTTCTTAGGCGAAGCAACTGCAAGATTCATAGATGCAACCCAATTCAAGCCCGACTTTATCGCCTCACACGGACACACCGTATTTCATCGTCCAGACCTTGGTTACACACTGCAAATAGGCAACGGACAAGCCATAGCCGACAAATGCAAAACATTGGCAATCAACAATTTCCGCAGCGAAGACGTTTGTAAGGGCGGACAAGGAGCACCTCTGGTACCCATAGGAGACAAACTGCTTTTCGGCGATTATGATGTATGTCTCAACATTGGAGGCATTGCCAACGCTTCATTTGAGAAAGACAACAAACGCATAGCTTTCGACATCTGCATTGCCAACCAAGTCTTGAACTATCTTGCACAACGCGAAGGCAAAAAATATGATGCCAACGGCGACATGGCAAGGCAAGGCAAGATTGTGCCACAACTTCTAAACAGCCTTAACGACAACAACTTCTACAACAAACCTGCACCAAAATCATTGGGAAGAGAGTTTTTCGAAGAAAACATCAAACTACAAGTCGACTCATACCCTACCACTGACGCCTTGTGCACGTGTACGGAACATATTGCCATGCAAATAGGACAAAGCACCAATACAGTTCCAAAAGGCAGAATGCTCATCACAGGTGGTGGAACATATAACAAATATCTTGTTGATCGCATAAAAGCACACTGCAATCACAATATTGTCATCCCCGACAACGACATCATTGACTTTAAGGAAGCCATTGTGTTTGCCTTATTGGGCTTTTTGAAACTAAATGGCATTACCAATGTGCTGAAATCGGTTACTGGTGCAAGAGAGGACAGTTGCAGCGGGGAGGTTTTCTTACCTAAATGACTCCTGTGATTACTTAATCCAAAAATTACAACAAAACACCTTGCAAATCATTCAGTGACACAAACTCAAATCTTTATTGAAGTAATAGTTGTCACAATGACATATTTGCTATAAAACAAGTTCAGCTTAGAAAGTTATATGAAAAAGTGAAAAATTACTCGGCAAATGCTATTTTAATGAAATCAAAACAATTGTCACTTTTTTATTATATTTGCAGTTTGTATTTGAATTGTGCAATAAAATCATATCAAAAACGTTTATCAATAATAAAATCAAATAGTTATGTTAAATACTCTCTTACAAGTGACCACACAACAAATGCCTAACGACACCTTACAAGAAGTAATGTCGGTTCAACAACCTATAGAACAAGCCACCGAGGTATCGCTCTCGGTATTTGACCTTGCCATGAAAGGTGGTTGGATCATGTTGGTGTTGGCAATACTCTCTGTCATAGCAGTTTATATTTTTATCGAACGCTACATCAAAGTGTCGAGAGCAACAAAATATGACAAGAGTTTCATGGAACGCATACGCGAATATATGAAAGAGGGAAAGATTAAGGAAGCAAAAGACCTGTGCGAACGCAATGACAGCCCAATATCGCACATGATTAGCAAAGGGCTTTCTCGTATAGGCCGTCCTCTCAACGACATTAACACAGCCATCGAAAATGTTGGGAATCTTGAAGTTAGCCAGTTAGAGAGAGGAATAGCGATTCTGTCAATGATAGCCAGTGCCAGTCCAATGATAGGTTTCTTGGGTACAGTGACTGGTATGATACGTGCATTCTGGAACATGTCAACAGCAGGAAACAACATTGACATAGAACTGTTGTCATCGGGCATCTATGAGGCCATGGTGACAACCGTAGGCGGTCTTATTGTTGGCATCTTGGCATATTTCTTCTATGCCATTATAACAGCCAGAATCCAAAAAGTTGTTTATCTGCTTGAAGCAAAAGCAACTGAATTTATGGACGTACTTAACGAACCTGCATAATAACACCGACGATATGGCAATAAAATCAAGAAACAAATTGGACGTTACCTTCAACTCGTCGTCGATGTCGGACCTTGTGTTCCTGTTGCTGATATTCTTCATGCTTACATCAACACTGGTTGCGCCCAACGCCATTAAGCTAATGTTACCCTCAAGCAACAGCAAGACCATGGCTAAACAGACGGTAACTGTTTACATAAACGAAGAAGAACAATATTTTGTGCAGAAAGACAAGAACGAACAGGCAGTAACCGACCCTACACAACTTTCAAGCATAATAGCAAACGAACTCATAGGCGATGAGACAGCAACTGTGGTGCTTCGCGCCGACAAGAACATTGCTGTGCAGCACATTGTGAACGTCATAGATGCCGTAAACGATATCAACACTGCCACCGGCAACAACCACAAAGTGATTTTAGCGACATCGCCAAAGAAAAGACAGCCCAATTCACAATACATAAAATAATATAACCACAAAACCAAAAACGCCATGAAACTTGACAAAGACAAAGGGAAAGCGATAATTGGCACAATTGTAACCCACTTTCTTCTGATATTGGTGCTCTTTTTTATGGCACTCCGCACGCCACTCCCTCTACCTGAAGAAGAAGGCATAGAAGTTGACCTTGGCAACTCAGACCAAGGCTTGGGCAACTGGCAAACCAATAGCCCAGCACCATCACAGGCACAAGAACAACAAGAAACGCAAGAGCAAGCCGACAACAACAAGGCAAGTGACAACGCCAGCGAGGAAACATCTACAGAAAACAACGAAGAAGCACCTGCCATAAACCCTACCCATTCAAAGCCCGACAACAAAAAGGACAGCGAAAAAGATGTTGACAAGCCTATACAAGAAGCACCAAAGCCAGTAGCAAACCCCAGAGCTCTTTTCCAGGACAAGAGCGGCAATGGCAACGGAACCGGCAACCAACAAGGGGGTTCGGAAGGCACCACAGGACAAGCAGGCGACCAAGGCAGCCCCAACGGACTTGCAGGAATAAAGAACTACAGCGGCAATGGCGGCAGCGGTAACGGGCCAAGCTACAAATTAGGCAACCGCAGCGCAAAATCTCTTACCATACCCCAAAAAGACTTCACCGAAGAATGCACCGTGACAGTAGATATATGGGTAAACCCAGAAGGCAAGGTTGTCAGGGCTGTAGCTGCCACAAAAGGGACTACCACTTCAAGCCAGAAAATGAAAGACATAGCCATCGACGCCGCCTATAAATCCTCATTCTCACCTGATAGCCAAGCCCCAGAAGAACAACATGGAACCATTACTTACAACTTCGTGATAAACCACTAAAAGGACAAGTGAGTTAAAACTGAATTCTGAATAGAGGAAACAAAAAAACACAACCAAGCTGACGGCCAATAACCGAATGCTAATAACTAACAAAATGGAATACAAAGAGACCTTAAATTGGATGTATAACAAGCTCCCAATGTACCAACGCATAGGAGGAGCAGCATACAAGGCCAACCTTGACAACACCATAAAATTGCTGTCACTTTTGGGAGACCCTTACAAAAAATTCAAAAGTGTGCACGTTGCAGGCACAAACGGCAAAGGCTCAATATCACACATGATAGCCTCTGTGTTTCAAGAAGCCGGCTACAAAACCGGTCTCTACACCTCACCACACCTCATCGACTTCAGAGAACGCATACGCATAAACGGCGAGATGATTCCCCAAGAAAAAGTAGTAAACTTTATAGCGAAACATAAAGAAGAATTTGAAGACATAGGCCTTTCGTTTTTCGAGATGACAGTGGGCATGGCATTTGACTATTTCGCAAACGAAAACATTGATATCGCCATCGTTGAAGTCGGCATGGGAGGAAGGCTGGACTCGACAAACCTTATCACGCCCGAACTGAGCGTAATAACCAACATCGGACTTGACCATGTTAAATTCCTTGGTGACACACTTGAAAAGATAGCCCACGAGAAAGCAGGCATAATAAAACCTGGCATCCCCGTTGTCATAGGCGAGACGCAAGCGGAAACAAAGAAAGTGTTTATTGACACCGCAAAAGAACGCGGATGCAACATCATCTTTGCTGACAGCATTTTCGAATGCAAAAAAATTGAGACTCTTCAAAACTTCGACTCACAACAATTTGATATTTGGAAAGACTGTTCCCTATATATAGACAGCCTGCGCGTACCAATGCTGGGCCACTATCAGAAAAAGAACGTAACCACAGCAGTGTGTGCCCTCGACAAATTGAGCGACAAATTCAAACTCACCATTGACGACATAAAAAACGGCATAGAGCACACCGTCACAAACACCCACCTTATGGGGAGATGGCAAATTCTCGGCAGAGAACCGCTAATCATTGCCGACACTGGCCACAATGCCGACGGCATACGCGAAGTGTCAATGCAACTGGCACAACTTAAATGCGACAAACTTCATATCGTGCTTGGCGTTGTTAACGACAAAGACATTGACAATATGCTCATTAAGATGCCAAGTTCTGCAGAATACTATTTCTGCAAGGCCGACATACCACGCGGACTTGATGCCGAAAAACTGGCTGAAGAAGCATTCAAATATGGATTAAGGGGCAAAGTTTACAGCTCGGTGACAAACGCCCTGACATCTGCAAAAAACAATGCATGCTTCAACGACGCGATTTTCATAGGAGGCAGCAACTTCACTGTCGCCGAGGTTATATGACAAAAAAAATGCAACTCAAGAACACACATATCTGCCTTTTGATTGTCACCCTGCTTTTAGTAACAGGATGCTCAGTCAAGAAGTATGTGCCCGAAGGCAAACACATAGTCACAAAAAACAAAGTTGTCACAAACAAGAAAAAGACATCCTTCAGCACGTCCAAATTGTCATCATATATAGTTCAAAAACCATACAAAAAGTCTCTATTCCCAAATTTCAGAATATGGGTATATTATGTGACAGAAGGAAAGACTCACAAGAAATTTCCCAAGTGGATAAGAGAAAAATTAGGCACCAAGCCAGAATATTACGACAAGGCCCTAGCCGACAAATCATCAAGGCAAATGGAACTTTTTCTCGACAACGTAGGGTATTTCAACTCCACAGTCACCAACGATGTGGTTTTCAAAAAACACAAGGCAAAAGTAAAATATCATGTCGATGTTGCAGAGCCTTACCACATCAAAGATATGAGCCAAGACATTGCCGACACGGCACTAATACCATTCATAAAAGAGGTTGAAGACAAGTTTCCTATCGGAGAAGGCGACATCTATAACGCATACACTCTTGACGACCAACGCGAACTCATAACCACCCATCTGCGCAACAACGGCTTTTATTATTTCAACCGCGACTACATCAGCTACGAAATAGACAGCAGCCTTAACAGCCACCAGATGAACATCAAAATGAAACTCGACAAAATGCTTAACCAGTCAGGCGAATTGGTGCCACACAAACAATACACCATAAACCGCGTCGAAGTTTATCCAGACTATACACTGATGGCAATGAGACAAAAGCCTGTCGATTCGGTCACCATAAAGGCCAAAACCATAAACAAGAGTGACAACGACAGCATTCATTTCAAATTCTTCAACCAGCCTCGACGCATACGGCCCACATTATTCAGGCAATTGATACTTGTCGAGCATGGTGACCTTTACAAACTAAAGGAAACAAAACAAACATACAACGCCATCAACAACCAACCCCTCTTTTCCAATGTCAGCATTGAATATGACACCACCAAGACACCAATTGGTTCAAACCTTATCGATTGCCGTATAACAATGCAGCGCAACGATGTCCATTCATTCACTGCACAGATGGAAGGCACAAACAGTGCAGGCGACCTGGGAATAAAAGGGAACCTATCGTACACGAACAAGAACATATTCAGGGGCAGCGAAGTGCTTCGTCTAAGCATAAAAGGAGGTTTGGAGGCACAACATCTTAATGATTTGGGCGACGCCGACGACAAGAAAATCTTCAACACTACCGAATTGGGTGTGACAGGAAGCATCTTTTTCCCACGTTTCCTAGGATCCACCGCACTTAAACGTTTTGCTCGCGAGTATCAGCCACGCACCACTCTTTCGCTGGGCTTCAACATGCAAAAACGCTACTATTACTCACGCTACATCTCGTCTGCGACATTAGGATACGATTGGAAAGCCAACGAACATCTGCACATCATTCTGACACCAATATATCTTAACAGCGTAAAGGTAAATCCAACAGAAGAGTTCAGTGCTTTGCTCGAACTGGAACAAAACCAACGCATAAAAGACCAATATACCAACCACCTGCTACTGGGCGGACGCTATTCGCTCGTTTACAACACCCAAAACATAAACAAAAACTCAAGTTTCATCTATCTTAACGTTGGCTTCGAGGCAAGCGGCAATGTGTTGTCGCTATTCAACAAGACCAAACTAATCACCGAAAAAGACTCGCATCATGAGATTTTCGGCATACGCTATGCCCAGTATGTACGCGGCAACATTGACTTCAGACAATACCTGCATTTAGGCAATGACGTATGGTTTGCCTTCCGTGAGATAATAGGCATTGGTTGCCCCTATGGCAACTCAACAGACATCCCTTTCGAGCGCAGTTTCTATGGCGGCGGAGCTAATGGCATGAGAGGCTGGAAATACAGGTCGCTCGGCCCTGGAGGATACCACTCTGAAACAAACAATATTGAACGCCTTGGCGACATACAGATTGAATTGAACGGAGAGTTGCGCTTCCCCATCGCAAGTTACTTTATAGGCGCTCTATTTATTGATGCCGGAAACATTTGGACATATCATGAAAACGAGGCATTGCCAAACGGCCAATTCAAATTTGACTCATTCTACAAGCAAATAGCCATTGACGCTGGCATTGGACTTCGCCTTGACATATCGTTTCTTATCATCAGGCTAGACATGGCCATGGCAATGCGCGACCCATACATAAACAACAGCGGTAGTTATTGGAGATTCAAAAACAATTTCGGCTTTAACGACATTAGTTTCGTCGTTGGTTTAGGGCACCCGTTTTGACATGGACAAAAGCACCCTGTACCGGCACCTGCTTTCAGCCTTCGGTTTCACCCCTACCGACGGACAAGCCACAGCACTACAGCACTTGGCCGCATTTATCCTGTCAAAAAAAACAAACCCAACCTACATTCTTCGCGGCTATGCCGGAACCGGCAAGACCACACTCACAACCACAATCGTTAGAACACTGCCTATGTTAGGCATGGGATTTGCGATAATGGCTCCTACCGGAAAGGCCGCAAAAGTCATTTCAGGCTATACACATCACCAGGCAAGCACAATTCACAAACGGCTGTATAGCGCAAGCACCATGCCCGACGGCACAATAAGAATGACGAGAAGTATAAACAAGATGAAAAACACCTTGTTCATCGTTGACGAAGCCTCAATGATAAGCGACAGCCGCGAAATTGACAGCCGCAGCCTCCTTGACGACCTCATAGAATATGTATTCAGTGAAGAAAATTGCCGCCTGTTGCTCATCGGCGACAATGCTCAACTACCACCTGTGGAAAGCGATTACAGTCCCGCATTAGACATAAATTACATGAAAAGCAATTACAATCTTACCATTGCTCAATACGAACTGACAGAAGTCTTGAGACAATCGCTGCAATCAGGAATATTAAAGACAGCCACCGAGCTTCGCGAAAAAATGAACAGAAACGAATTTGAATACAACCTGCCTATATTCAAAATCAACGACTACGACGACATCAAACGCATTGAACCTGAAACATTTCAAGAATTGCTATACAAGAGTTTCGACAACGAAGCAGATGCTGTGGTGATATGCAAATCGAATAAACGCGCCAACATGTTCAACCAAGCCATAAGAAGCAGAATTCTAAACATAGAAGGAGAAATAGCAACAGGCGACAAGATAATGATAGTCAAAAACAACTACTTTTGGAACGACACCGACAACAAAATAAATTTTTTGGCCAACGGCGACATGGCTGTAATAGAGAAAATTTCAAAATTCGAGGATCTTTATGGTTTCAGGTTTGCTGATGTTGACATCAGCCTTAGCGACTACAGCGACAATCCCAAAATGTCGGTCAAGATACTTCTTAGCCCACTCAACAGCGAGACTCCGTCACTCAGCAAGGACGAATGGCAAAGGTTGGCATCTGCAGTTGAAGAAGACTACCTTGACATCCCAAACAAAAGGGAAAGATACAATGAAATGAAGAAAAACCCATGGTTAAACGCCCTTCAAGTCAAATTTGCCTACGCCCTTACATGCCACAAAACACAAGGCGGACAATGGCACGATGTCTTCATTGACTCTCCCTTCAACCTTAAGGACAGTCTTGAAACAAGCGACTTAAGATGGCTCTACACCGCATCCACCAGGGCACAAAAACATCTATATCTCGTTAATTTCAAGGATGACTTCTTTGAATAAAATTCTTTTTGTACCATATAGTACTTCAAAGTCCAAATCAACAAAAAAACAAGTTTTGTATAACAATATGATTATTAGATTATAGCAAAAATAATTGAACAATAATAAATTTTTACTTTAGTTTTCTATTCTTGTACAAAACAAATAATACCTTTGCACTGCTAAAGTTCAAGAAGAGCTGTTAGAGCAGAACTGAAACAAGAGACCAAAAGCTGAATAGAGAAAAAATCATTTTTTACACAATAAGCCAATACGAAATTCGTTATTGATATAAAAAGGGCTTGCCTTAGGCTCTTTGTGTATAGACCACACCACCTATACGCTAAAATAAACGACGGTTTTAAAGTTTAGTTGTTAAATTGTTTTTTCATTGGTTCACTGCTGCCCTCCCCAGGCGGCAGTGTTTTTTTATTACTCTCATTTGATGGAATCAAAGTACGACCCTGTGTATGCCTATGGGATAAGATTGGCTAACAGCCTCTACAATCCTATGATAGTCCGACTCGTTCGCAACAAAATCAATATTATTGGTGTCGAGCATCAAGATACTCATGACATTCTGCTGTTGGCGAAGAAACTCAATATAGCCTTGTTGTATGTTATACAAATAGTCGTCAGATATATTCTGCTCATAACTTCTGCCTCTTTTCCTTATGTTTTGCTGTAGCCGCTGGATGTCGCAATAAAGATATACAAGCAGGTCGGGTTTGGGCAACGACGAAAACACTATGCCATAGAATCGGGCAAAAAGTTCATATTCGTCTTGTTCCAGGTTATTTTTGGAAAACACAAGTGATTTTGCGGCATAATAGTCAGAGACAACAAAATCAGTGAACATATCGAGGGTGTACAATCGGTCTTTAAGTTGTTGGTAGCGCAAAGCCAAAAAAGTCATCTCAAGTTGGAAGGCATATTGCGTGGGATTGGCATAAAACTTTGCCAGGAAAGGGTTTTTGTTTTCTTCAAACTCTTCTAGTATAAGGCTTCCGTTAGAATCGGATGCAAGCATCTTGGCAAGAGTTGTCTTGCCAGCCCCTATCGCTCCTTCTATGGCTAAATAGTTATGTTTCATACGGCAAAAAAAAATCACATTTTAGAAAGCAGCCTCACCTCCGACTTGTCGCCACATTGTGAAAGAAGTTCGGTCTGGGTCAAGCCCAAAAGCGGATGTACCAATGCAGGTGCTATTGAGCACATAGGTTCAAGCACAAAACGGCGCAAATGCAAACGAGGGTGCGGAACCGTCAAACATTCGGTTGACAAAACAAGTTGGTCATAATACAAGATGTCAATATCAACAGGCCTTGACGAATAGCCTTTCGCACCTGCCAGACGACGGCGCCCCAAACAATATTCCGTGTCAAGAAGAATATGCAAGAGACTATGCGGGTCAATGTCGGTAAAAAGACATACTGCCTGGTTGACAAACCATTCAGAAGTTTCAAAGCCCCAAGGCTCTGACTCATAAAAGGGCGACTTGGACGCTATTGTCCCGCATCTGGCCTCTATCATAGCACAAGCCTTGGACAAAACAGTGCAACGACTTCCCATGTTTGAACCCATAAGAAGGTAAACTTCCGACATATCAAATTGTTTTGGGATTACAAAAATAAGAAAAACATTATTGACGAAACAACAAATGGCGATTTTAACATCAACATTCTCAAAACCATTAATTATCAAAAACTTATCTTTGTGATTATTAAAAAAATATATTTTTTAAATTTGGCTTAAAATTATGAGTAACTTTGCACTCTTTAAAGACATTTATAAACGAATAAAAATCAGACATGAAACAATTTTTCAAATTTATGTTTGCCTCATTTTTGGGGACACTGCTGGTGATAGCATTTCTTATGTTCACCATGATAATTATAGGCATAGGTTCGATAGCCAACCTATATAATGACAAAGAGGTCAATGTGAAGCCAAATTCGGTGCTGCACATGAAACTTGATTACGCTATCAACGACCGCACACCGTCAGAAGGCTTTTCCTTTTCAAGTCTATCTGACCTAACCAACATGTCAAGCGTCATGGCTTCAGACAATAGCGGCTTGAACGACATTTTGAACAATCTTGACGAAGCCGCCAAAGACCCCAACATTTCGGGCATATACCTCGACTTAAGTGAAGTCTTGGCATCATCGGCCACCTTGAAGGAAATTCGCGACAAACTTATTGAGTTCAAGGAGTCCGGGAAGTTTATTGTCAGCTATTCGGAAGCCTATTCACAAGGGGCCTACTATCTGGCAAGCGTTTCAGATGAGGTCATGCTCAACCCCGAAGGCATGCTTGACTTTCATGGCATGGCATCACAAATAACATTCTACAAGCACTTATTGGACAAAGCCGGTGTTGAGATGCAAATAGTCAGAGGCCCCAACAACCGCTTCAAAAGCGCAGTGGAGCCATATTTCCTTGACCACATGAGCGAAGCCAACCGCGAGCAGATGGAGAGACTTTTGGGCTCGATATGGGGCGACATCGTAAACGACATTAGTGCAAGCCGAAACATAAGCACAGAAAAACTAAACATGATCGCCGACAGTCTTGAAACACTTTTCTCGGCAGACAAAGCACTTGAACACAAACTTGTTGACCGTCTGGCATACAAAGACGAAGTGCTGGACCGCATCAAAGAATTAACCTCAACCGAAAAAATAAGCAGCATCAGCAATCATGACTATGCTATTGCATGCAAGAAAGCCAACCTCAGCAAGGAAAAGATTGCCGTTGTTTACGCCATAGGAGAGATAAACGGTGGCGAAGGCGACGACACGTCAATAGGCTCTGAGACGACTTCAAAAGCTATAAGAACAGCACGCACCGACAAAAATGTCAAGGCTATTGTGTTGCGTGTCAACTCACCTGGCGGAAGCGCCTTGGCTTCCGAAATAATACGCCGCGAGATAGAATTAGCCAAAAAAGAGAAACCCGTCATCGTCTCCATGGGCGACTATGCTGCATCAGGCGGTTATTGGATTTCGACCAACACCGACCATATCTTTGCACAACCAACCACTCTTACAGGCTCGATTGGTGTTTTCGGCGTCATACCAAATGCCCAAGAGCTACTAACAGAAAAAATTGGGCTTAACTTCGATGTCGCAAAAACCAACGCCAACTCCGACCTTGGCGGAATTACCAAACCACTTAGCGAGTTCCAACAAGCCAAACTCCAAGAAAACGTTGTCAAGACATACAACGATTTCACAACACTTGTAGGAAACACGCGCAACCTTCGCCAAAGTTATGTTGACAGCATAGGCCAAGGCCGTGTTTGGTCAGGACGTGACGCTCTTGAACTTGGCTTAGTTGACGAACTTGGAGGAATGCAAAAAGCCATTGCATACGCAGCCGAAAAGGCTCAACTGAAGGAATACAGCATCATTGAACTGCCAAAACAGAAATCCATGATGGAGAAAATCTTGGAAAAGACAAACCCGAACGATGATATAGACGCTATGATGAAAACAAAACTCGGTAGTTATTATCCATATTTCAACGCACTAAAAAGCATATCAACCGCTGACGACCCAATACAAGCCAGAATCCCATTTGACATGATCATAAAATAAAGACAAAACCCTTTCTTTATAGATGGAGGGCGTGTCTAAACAAAATGTTTTGACACTCCCTCATTTTTGTTTACAGAAAAAAAATTGTCAGTTGATTTCACAAATGGAAAATATTCTCACAATACTATACACTATATACTTTGACTCCACAAGCCCTCGTAATTATTCCATTTCACAAAAAAATCATATCTTTGCGGGGTGAAATCACTGAAAAACATATTACTCTCGTTTGCCATACTGTTTTGGGTCTCAGGATGCGACAAAGAAATCTCAAAAAAAGGTTTAACTGCCAACACAGTGCCCAACGACACCATGACAGTGCTTGAACACATTGTTGACAGAGGAGTGCTTACTGCTGTCACGACATGCTCACCTATCAACTACAACATGTACAACGGGAATCCTTCAGGCTTCCAGTACGAACTCCTTAGCTCATTATGTTCAGACCTTGGTGTTGGCTTGGACCTTAAGGTGTGCGACAATATTGACTCGTGTTACAACATGCTTGAGACAGGTTACGTTGACATCATTGCAAGCAACATAGGCACCACAACCGAAACCAAGAAACGCTTTCTAATGTCATCCCCAATACTTATGGAGCGCAGTGTGCTTGTGCAACGCCTGCCACACTCCTGGAATAAGATGCAAACCCGCGACGAAGTTGAGAACCAACTCATCCGCTCCACAATGGACATCGGCGGCAAAGAGATTCACATACCCAAAAACTCACACCTTGCACTACAGTTGCGAAACATTGCCAACGAAATAGGCGACAGCATAACCATCATCGAGAACGACACCTTGAGTTCGCTGGGTCTTATACAGATGGTCGCCGAAGCATCCATAGACTTCACCATTGCCGAAGAGTCTATAGCAAAGATAGCAGCCCTTAGCGGCAAAGACATAGACATAAGCATGCCCGTAAGTTTTGAGCGTCCTGTTGGCTGGGCCATGTGCAACTGCGACGGAGACTCATCATTGGTGAATGCCGTAAACACATGGCTTGACAACTATCACCAATACCGCATGAAACGCACCTACGACAAATATTTCAAGAGCAGCAACAACGCTCTCGTCGCAAACAAAAACAACAAGACAGACCACATATCGGTCTACGACAAAACAATAAGGAAAATTGGCAAGGAAACGGGATGGGATTGGCGTCTGTTGGCCTCAATAATATATCAAGAGTCACGGTTCAGGCCTGACCTATACAGCACCAAAGGAGCCTTTGGCCTTATGCAACTCATGCCTGTGGTAATGGAAAAATACGGCATCGACAGCACAGCCTCTTGCGAGGAACAAGTGCGTGCCGGCGCACAACTACTGACCGACATACGAAACAAACTGCCAGAAACGATAACAGACTCGATAGAGATAATAAAATTCACCCTTGCAGCCTACAACTGCGGAATGGGGCACATATTCGACGCACGTAAACTCGCCGAAAAATACAACAAAGACCCCAATATATGGACAAACAACGTGGACTTTTACATACTCAACAAATCAAAGACAAAATACTATAAAGACACCATTTGCCACAGCGGATACCTTCGTGGCACAGAAACATACAATTTCGTTGAAGACGTCCTTGAACGCCACAATCATTATATGGCACTTATAAAAAACTAAATATGAACAAGATACAAAAACTATTGCTTATAATGGCATTGTTTGCCACGCCAGCACTTGCAAAAGCACAATCGTTCAATGGCGGCCTCATCGCAGGCGGTGTAATATCACAAGTCAACGGTGACGGTTATGGTGGCTTCCATCAAGGAGGGTTCACCGGCGGCGGATTCATAAACCTGCCTTTTGGACAATGCTCCGCAATACAAATGGAACTTAAATACTCCATGTATGGTTCACACTCAAGCGTAAATGAAGTCATAAACAGCAACATGAAAGAATACAAGTTACGCCTGAATTACATTGAGTTGCCTGTTATGTACCAATACACCTTGACAAAACTACGCCTTGGACAACGAAGCCTAAGTTTCATCACTCTTGAGATAGGCCTTAGCCTTAACTATCTGTTCAACTACAAAGACCTGACCGACGGGGTTCCAAACATACAAGCCGACTGGCTTAAGTTCTCGGCCACTGGCAATATTGGCGTTAATTTCGCACTGCCACACGGCCTTGGCATCAACATACGATCATTAAACTCCGTATTGCCCATAAGAGTCAAAAAGTCAAATGGGATTGATAAAGGAAGTTACTGGAACTATCGCGACAACTATTTCAACATAGTTCTGCAAGCCGCCCTTACCTATACCATAGGAGCATCGAAATACAAATGACTTTATTGCTTATTATTAAGCACAATCCTGAAAGTAGTACCCTTGCCCACTGTGGAAGACTTGACAAAAATCTTGCCCTTGTGGTAATCTCCGATTATACGCTTCGACAAAGTAAGACCCAATCCCCAACCACGTTTCTTTGTTGTCACACCAGGGCTAAAGGCCTGCCCTATCATCGACTTGGCCATACCTTTGCCAGTATCACTGAAATCGACTATCACCTCATTGTCACCCTCTATCACCTCAAAAGTAATGGTACCCTTGTCGCCCATGGCATCAATGGCATTCTTTGTCAGGTTTTCAATAACCCAACGGAAAAGAGAGGGGGCAAGAGGCAATATCACAGGATGGTCAGGAACAACAACATCGAAAATGAAATTTTTCGAGAATCGGCGTTTTAGATAGTCTATCGTGTCAACCGACAATGCTATGAGGTCGGTATCCTCAAGTTTGGGCACTGAACCTATCTTTGAGAAGCGGTCGGCAATTACCTGAAGCCTTTCGACATCCTTTTCAATCTCGCCGACACTCTCAAAAGGCTTGTCCTGTATCTTCATAAGCTCTACCCAACCCATTAGCGACGACAATGGTGTGCCAAGTTGATGGGCAGTCTCCTTTGCCATGCCCGCCCAAACTTGGTTTTGCTCGGAGCGACGCATATAGCTGAAAAAGAGATATGCAACCAATAGGAACACAACGACCACTATTATGAAAATCACAGGATAATAGCGCAACCGGCGAGCAAGATCCGACAAACGATAAAAAATCAAGGCCCTGCCCTTTTCGGGAAACGACACCGTCAAAGGCACGTTCTCATCCCTCATCAAAACAATTTGGTCGGCAACAAAGGCAGGATTGCACATATCCACAGAGTCGATGTTGCCAAAACTTATGACATTGGCAAGAGTTGTATCTGTTACTATGACAGGCGCTCCCACAAGATTCAAAGTGACGTCATTCATGAAACGCTCAAACATCTCGTCAACCACTGTCTTCAACTCCGAATAAATCAACGACTCGTTGTAATACAGCCATTGCACTTCATCCAAACCCTCTGAAATCATTATTGGCGGGAAATTGGAATAAGCTGCTTTCATCTCGCTATCAAACACCTTTTTGCCCTTTTGGCTTTCAGGCAAATTGTTGGCAAAGACAATATCATCGTGCGAGTTTGTGATGACAAGAGGAATGCTGATGTTATTTCTTATGATGTCAAGATACACGCCCATATCCTTGTTGTTCGAAAAATCAAGCACTTGCTGATAGGCACGTGCCAACAAGTCAACACGGAGGTTCTCCTGCTCGCTGACATCGTCGAAGAACTTCTCGGCATAATGCATCATCTCGGCATGCTGTTCCATGGCCTCGGCCCACAACTGTACCTGATGTGCCTCTTGTGCGGCTATCGACTTGACAAGGCGGTTTGTGTACCAGAAAAAAGCTACAATAATCACCAAAGCCAACACCGAAAGCACTATCTTCCAACTCTTCTTATGGTTGTAAATATCCATTCTCATAAAAGTCTAAACGTACAACAAGAATGTTTATTTTGCAAAATTATTAATTTTACGGCAAAAGCCAGTTTTTTGTGCTTATCTTTGCACAAAAATTCACACCTTATGTTTTGGGCCATAGTCACAATTGCCATTTTGCTGATAGGTATTGCCTTTGCTGGCATAGGCATCAAGATGTTTCTTGTAAAAGGAGGCAAATTCGAACGCCGTTGCGAGAACGAAGGCAGCAAAAAATGTGTTTGTGGAGGTCGAAAATGCGAGAACAAAGGAGAATGCTTAAATAAAAAACAAAATATAATAAATTGATTTTCAGTTTTTTATATTATAGATTCATTTTTTTAGAAAAAAATAGTTTTTGTTTCAGAAAAATGCGTAATTTTGCAGCACTTTAAACGATGCTTCCGTAGCTCAGTTGGTAGAGCACCTGACTCTTAATCAGGGTGTCCAGGGTTCGATCCCCTGCGGGAGTACAACAATTACAAAACCCTAATTCTGAAAGCTAACGGATTAGGGTTTTCTCTTTCACCAAACCTCCCCTTCCTTGCCAACCGATTTTCAAAAACTTGCACCATCGTTGACACGGAAACCTATAACAAACACACGGACTTGACATACTTTCACATCCCGTTGACACGCCCCACACATATCCGCAACCACTCAAAAGCCCAAAACAAGCACCATCCAACGCCATCTTCCTCACGAAAAAATATTGAGAGAAATGAGAAACTTGTGTTCATCACAACAAAACTCGGAACAAAGATGTGTTTTGACGATGTTTAGTTGATAGTTTTTTTTGAAATATTGCAACAAAAATTCTATCTTTGTCGATTGATTTGTGATTGTTGAAATGAAGTTACCGTTTTTACGAGGCAGAGCCATTTTAGTTGTGCTGCGACACACTTTCTCGATGCAAATCAACCGACATTTGTTTTTTCTTTGACAAGTTTTTAATATGAAAAAGAGTTTTTTTGTTTTGTTGATTGTGTTACCCTATATGGTGCGGGCTCAATTCTCCAACCATTTTGAAGACGCTTCGCTGCGTTTGGACTATTACATTGTGGGGAATGACAAGACGATGGAATATTGCTACAAAGAGATGACACGCGAGCCTTACTGGGGAGGCTCAAAGGTGAACCTTGTTGACACGCTGAACTATGGCAACTATTACATGGAGATGTATGACGTTTCCGACGGCAAGCTCCTTTTTTCGCGCGGCTATAATAATCTTTTTGGCGAGTGGCAGACAACTGATGAGGCCAAACACCTGACAAAAGGATTTGAGGAGTCGGCCGTGATGCCGTTTCCAAAACATGAAGTGGAAGTGGTGCTTGGACATAAGACTTGGGATGGTGAGAAAAAAGAAGGATTTCGTATGAAAGTCAACCCAAACGATTATTTCATAAAGACCGCTCCTGAAAACACCATACCAATATATGATGCATGGATAGGTAACAAGGACTGCTCAAAAGCCGTCGATATTGTCGTGTTGCCTGAAGGCTATACACAAGAGGAAATGGGCAAGTTCATCAGCGATTGTAATTGTTTTGTAGAAAGCCTTTTTGCATATCAGCCATATACCAGATACAAGGATCATTTCAATGTTCGCGCCGTGATGGTGCCTTCGGCCGATAGTGATGTTACCATGCCAGGTGACCACATCTATCGCAATACGGCAATGAATTTCACTTTTTGGACTTTCAATTCGGAACGCTATTGCATGAGTACTGACAGCAAGTCCATCCACGACCTTGCGGGGAAAGTGCCTTACGACCAGATATACATCCTTATCAACACTAAGAAATACGGAGGAGGAGGCATTTACAATTTCTATTGCTCCAGTGCCACAGGCAATTCGTTCTCGTCCGACATCGCCATACATGAGTTTGGTCACGCTTTCGCCGGGTTGGCCGACGAATATTACGATGACGACACATACGAGCACATGTATAACCTTGACATTGAGCCCTGGGAGCCTAACATCACCACAAAAGGGGGCAAATGGGATGATATGATTGGCAAGAAGACACCCGTTCCAACGCCCTCGACCGAAAAATACAAGAATGTAGTAGGTCTCTTTGAAGGGGCAGGTTACGAGCCTAAAGGGATGTACAGGCCCATGTATGACTGCCTCATGAAGTCGTTCCATGGCCATGTCTTCTGTCCCGTGTGCGAGAGAGCTATAGAGAAAATGATTTTGTATTATTCAGAATAAAGAAAAACAAACATGCTTCGAAAATTCGGTGAATACCTAATATTGATAGGACGGTCGTTCAAGCGGCCCGTCAAATGGTCGATATTCAAGAAACGGCTCTTGGATGAGTTTGACTTGCTTGGGCTCGACTCGTTCTTTATTGTCTCGTTTCTGTCGATTTTTATCGGTGCCTTGGCTGCCATACTTATCGCTTATAACATTGAATCGCCATTCATACCAAAACAAATGGTTGCCTTCACTTCGCGTCAGATTATTGTGCTGGAGTTTTCGCCTACCATAATCAGCCTTATCCTTGCTGGCAAACTTGGTTCACAAATCACATCTGAGTTGGGTACTATGCGCGTGACCCAACAAATCGATGCGTTGCAAGTGATGGGCATTAATCCTGCCAATTATCTCATTCTCCCCAAAATGCTTGCTTGCATTCTTTTCAATCCAGTATTGATAACTTTCAGCATGTTTCTTGGCATTGTGGGAGCATGGGGCGCATGCATCCTCACGCATATAGTCTCTACCGAAGCTTTCCTTTTGGGCCTTCTTGACACTTTCAAGTCTTTTGAAATGATATTTGCCTTGGTTAAGGCTGTCGTTTTTGCCTACATAATCACTTCTGTGTCGAGTTATCTGGGATATACAGTCGAAGGCGGCTCGGTCGAGGTGGGCAAGGCTAGCACACGTGCTGTTGTGCTGAGTAGTGTGCTGATAATAATTTTTGACCTTATATTAACCCAGATATTCCTAACCTGATGATAGAAATAGACCACGTATCAAAATCGTTTGTTGACAGGCCTGTTCTCGACAATGTCAGTGTCGTGTTCGAGACGGGCAAGACAAACCTTATAATAGGTCAGAGTGGCTCTGGAAAGACCGTTATGATGAAGACTTGCATAGGCCTTCTTGACCCAGACCAAGGCTCGGTACTCTTTGACGGCCGTGATTTCTCGGCTGCCGACAGCAAACACAAGGCCGACATACGTCGCGAAACCGGAGTCTTATTTCAAGGTGGTGCATTGTTCGACTCGATGACGGTTGAGCAGAACGTGATGTTTCCTCTTGACATGTTTACCAAGATGAACCTTGAGGAAAAACGCGAGAGAGTCCAATTCTGCCTCAATCGTGTCAACCTTAACGACGCCGGCAAACTCTATCCTTCAGAGCTCAGTGGTGGCATGATGAAACGTGTTGCCATAGCCAGAGCTATATCAAACAACCCTAAATATCTTTTTTGCGATGAGCCAAACTCGGGCCTCGACCCTAAGACTTCGGAGATAATAGACGCACTAATCAGCGAGATAACGCATGAGTATAATATGACAACAATAATCAACACTCACGATATGAACTCAGTGCTGATGATTGGCGAAACAATAAATTTCCTGCACAAAGGAAGACTTTGCTGGACAGGCGACAAACACAGCATACTAACCGCCGAGACGCCAGAACTTCGTGACTTTGTTTTTTCTACCGAATTAACAAGGAGACTTAAATCATGAACTTAAATTATTTGGACATAATCATAGGCATAGTCATAATTTTGTTTGGTGTTATTGGAATACGCCGGGGCATCATCGCCGAGATTGCGTCATTGCTTGCCTTGTGGTTGGGCATAAATTGTGCCAGACATTTTTCGGGTGTGGTTGCCGAATGGCTTAACAGCAGTTTCGGCTTGGAACACTCGAATGGTATAGCATACGCACTGTCTTTCCTTTTGGCATTTCTATTTATGGTACTGATAGGCAAATTGGCCTCTGCTCTTGCAAAAAATGTCGGTTTTGGCTTTATCGACAAGATTGGAGGTTTCGTTTTGCGCCTATTCGAGGGATTATTAGTATGTGGAATGTTGATTATGGTCATGAAGACTACTGGCCTTGACAACTTGATAAAACAGGAAGATCGCGACAAGTCAGTCCTTTATGGCGTAAGCGAAACGATAATACCCAAAGTTAGTTCGTGGACAACAAAAACAGGAAGCATCAACTTCATACAGCCACGGCAAAATGAAAGAACAAACGATACGGTAACAAATCAGGATGAGCTGTTGCCGATTGTCTGATGGTCTTATCTCTGACTCACAAAACTTGTGTCAGTCAGTGTGTTGAGAAATGCCTTAAGTTGTTTTTTCTCCAACTCGCTAAGACGAGTTCCTCCTTCCATGACATGGTGCATTAGAGGACTGATGTTTTCCGAGTAGTTCACTCCTTCTGAATAGTAGTCAATCACCTCGTCGATGGTGGTGAATCTGCCGTCATGCATGTATGGTGCAGTAAGCATTATGTTGCGTAGTGTAGGCGCTTTGTATGCTCCACGGTCCATTGGGTCGCCGGTAACGCTGAAACGGTCTTCCGTGTCTTCAGGACTTGCATCTAATCCATTGTTGTAGAAGATGTTTGTGGTAAACAAGGCATTGCCGCCTCCACCATGGCAATGGAAACAGTCGGCTCCCTCTTCGGTAACGAAAAGCACATATCCGTTAAGTTCGTCTTGTGTGAGTTGTACATCACCTGATAGATAACGGTCGAATTTGCTGTCGCACGACACCAAGCTTCTTACATATTGCGCTATGGCGCGTTGTGCGTTTGCAAAAGTAACCTTGTTGCTGCCAAATGCCTTGAGGAACATTTCTGGATAATCCTCTGTTTGTTGCAAGTTTTGGACAATGGCAGTCGTGTCGCCATTAATCTCTACGGACGATATTGTCGCAAGATACACCATCTCTTCAACACTTCCGACACCTCCGTTCCACCCCAGTCCGCTTGTGTTCCATGCAATATTGATTAGTGGCAGCATGGAGTGGTGTGTGCCAAGGGGCATACCTCCGTTCTCAAAACTATGTTCTCGGAGGTGGCAAGTGGCACAACTCATCGGCCTTTCAGGCTGGGCGCTGAAACGAGTGTCGTAAAAGAGTTTCTCGCCTAAGGCAACACCTTCAACCGTCATGGGATTGTCGTCGGGAATGTTTGTTGCACTTGGGAAATAG
Organism: Bacteroidales bacterium; assembly: GCA_045616045.1. Classification (GTDB taxonomy): domain Bacteria; phylum Bacteroidota; class Bacteroidia; order Bacteroidales; family F082; genus Limimorpha. The sequence goes on from JAZLGA010000043.1 coordinate 39,770, forward strand.
AATGGCCGTTCAATATGGTAGGGTGTTGGATTGTGAAGATTTTCATTTTTGCCACTACATGAAGCAAACACAACTATAGCAAGCATGGCAAGAAAACAAGCCATTGTATGTGATGATATGTGAGACTCGCCTATCATGGCTTAATCCTGAAGACATTCGCACCATTTGCCTTGAAAAGCAATTGCGCTTCTTGGTTTTGCATTATGCTACTATATTTGGCAATGTCGATCGTGTTGGGATCGCGATACCAGTTGTCAACCACCATCTCCAATGTTGCGCTGCTGGTTTCACCATCTTTTATGATTAAGTCAAATGAAAGCTCAACTGTGAAGTGATTGTGGTAAAATTCTGTCATGTTGGCGTTTTGCCCTATGCCCAGGTGGGTGTTGAAAGGAGCGAACATGCCCTGCTCGTCTTGCCATTTCCCATTGAGTTTCATATAATGATATCCACCTCCCAAAGGTTCAGGCCAAAACATATTCGACTCCGGCGGATTGACAAAACGACCGCTAATGTTGTCGGCTTCGTTCAACCCAAATACGAAACTGAATTTTGTATAATGCCCTGGCTTGATGTCACTGAAAACTAATGTTTTGCTTTCCTCTATATCTGTATCGATATAGTGCGTGTTGTTTTCTTCGTCAATGGCAATCCATTCACCATTTTCATTTTGTAGGCTTATGTTGGAAATGAAGTATTGAATCTCATTTACAATAAACTTGTTTCCGGCTTCGTTGGTGTAAATGGAACTGTCGAACACAATTTTGCAATCATTTGCGACATGTGCAGCAGTGATTTTAAGTTCACCTGAGGGATTGTGTTTGCCACAGGCTGACAAAAGTGTTGTTATTAAAAGAAACAATATGATGTGGCTAAGTCTCATGGGTGTTTTTTGCTTTATGCGTTATCTATGACATGGTTTCTAAAATTCCTTCAAGGCTTTGTAGAGCAGGTGTGTCGGCAAGCCCATGACATTGTAGAACGAGCCCTCAATGCCCGTGATGCCTATGTAGCCAATCCATTCTTGTATTCCATAGCCCCCAGCTTTGTCGAAAGGTTTGTAGGTATCAACATAATGCTCGATGTCGCTGTCGTCAAGTTTTGCGAAATGCACCTTCGACAAGGTCGAAAATGTTTTGACCGTTGATACAGTGGCTACAGTGACTCCAGTCACTACCACATGAGTCTTGTCCGACAATTTTTGCAGCATCATTATGGCTTCGTCTTTGTCGCAAGGCTTGCCTAGGACTTTGCCATCGGCGAAGACAAGAGTGTCGGCGGTAATAATGAGATAATTGTCTGGCAGAGCCATTTGGCGTATGGTCTCCATCTTGTCACGGCTTAGGTATTCGGGTATGTTGTAACTATCAATGTTATCCGGGTATGATTCGTCAGTGTTGGCTGTCATCACCTCAAATTCAATGCCCATACCTTTTACCAGTTCTTTGCGGCGCGGTGACTTTGAGCCCAAAATGACTTTGTATCTCTCTATGTTTTTAAGTGCCATGGTGTATTTTGATTTGTTGAACTATTCTGGATATTAATTGTGAAGACATGAAATCCTCAATTTTTAATGTCACCAAGTATGTGCTTCTTCGGTAAACCACTTGCCTTGCGAGCGCATGGCAAGTTCAATCACTTCGCGAACACAACCTCGTCCGCCTGGCGCTTTGCAGATGTAACGGCTGATGTTCTTTATCTCCGGTACGGCATCGGCAGGAGCGGTGGGCAGACCCACCATAAGCATTGTCCTGTAATCTGGTATGTCATCGCCCATGTAGAGAACTTGTTCAGGTTTGAGGCTCTTGTCACGCATATATTCATTCAGCTTTACAACCTTGTCGGGAACACCTACAAATATGTCGCAGAGTCCAAGCCTTTGAAGGCGCGGTGTTATGGTGTTGCACAATGCGCCCGAGATGACTGCTACATTGTAGCCAAGCTTAATAGCAAGTTGAAGGGCATAGCCGTCTTTGACATTCGAGGTGCGCAGGTCAAGCCCCTCCGGACTGATGTAAACACTGCCATCGGTCATAACACCGTCGTAGTCAAAAATGAATGTCGTTATGCGTGAAAAAAGGTTTTCTGTTTCCGTCATGATAGTCTTTTTGGTTATTTGATACCGTATGGTTAGAATACAAACGCATTCTTTCTGCAAAGATAAGTAGTTACTTTTATTAATTCCACAATTTGTAAACATTTTCTTTTAAGGTTATTCTGAAATCTTTTGAGTGCTTTAGCTATACTGATTTTTCCTGCACTCGGCAAAACAAGCAAACTTTCTCTGCTCTCCGCTTTTGAAAAATTCGGATTTTTATCACCATCTTGATGGTTTTCTATCAGTTACAACATACGCATTGACCATTCGTTCTAATCAGCAATCTGTCTGATAAAATCTTCAAAATCATTGCAAGGCAATTTTTGGAAGCACCCAAGTTTTTCATTGAAGTGTGAGCTGGCTCACCCAAAAACAACAGCGATTGTCATATCGGCATAAAACTATTTGGCATTTTTTCAGACCATGCTTATGTTTGATTGGATATTTTTGCAATATGCTTAATTACAGGTACTTGTATTCATTTTTTGCGTATGTTTGGCTCAATTATGGACAAAAAAAACTTCTTCTTGTTGTAAGTAATTGAATGATTTGATAAAAAATATGTATTTTTGTAGTTTGTTTAGGAAACAATATAAATATATGAGAGTAAGACACCAAATTGATGCCGAACAGTTAGCGGTCATAGTGGCAGAAACCATAGATGACGCCAAAGGAAAGGAAATAGTAACCCTTGACCTTCGTGAGATAACTGAAGCAGTGACCGATTATTTTGTGATATGTCATGCCGCCTCTAAAGTGCAGGTTGATGCCATTGCCGATAAGGTCATGGATGTAGTAGCCGAAAAAACAGGGCTTAAGCCTTATCATGTCGAAGGGCGCGAAAATACCGAATGGATATTGATAGACTTCGTCGATGTGGTGGTTCATGTGTTCCTGCAGTCAAAACGCGACTTCTACAAACTTGAGGAACTATGGGCCGATGCAGAGCGTATTGTCCGTGACAACGAGGAATGAAAACCGTTAATTACCAATAGTTTGATAAAGTTATGAGCGAACAAAATCAAGACAACAACACCTCTCAGCCGCAGAATCCTATCAATCAGCAGAATAACAACAAGCCTGAAAAAAAACGCGGTTTCAACATATATTGGATATATGCCATTTTGGCTGCCGCAATAATTCTGTCCCAATTTTTATGGCCTTCGGGTGCCAACAAGAAGGAGATTGGCCTTGGTGAGATTATTGGCATGCTGCAAAAGGGCGAAATCAGCAAGATAGAGGTCGTCAACAAGAAAGAGGCACACATATATCTTAAAGATAATGCTTCAGAGCCAACACAAGGTACCGCAAAGTCTTTGAAGCCAAGTTATTCCTATACCTTAGGGTCTCTCGAAAGATTTGAACAGACTGTTAGCGAATCTCAGAGTGAGGTGAGTGATCCTATTTACATAACCTTTACTGAAGAGAAAAGTTGGGTCGTGGACATTCTTAGTTGGGTTTTGCCTCTGGCCATAGTCTTTCTGTTTTGGTTCTTCATTATGAGAGTCTTGTCGCCGGGTGGTGGCGGGCAGATGTTCAACATCGGCAAGTCGAAAGCCCAGTTGTTCGACAAGGACAGCACATCTGTCAATGTGACTTTCAAAGATGTGGCTGGTCTCGAAGAAGCCAAGGTAGAGATAATGGAAATAGTAGATTTCCTGAAGAACCCCGACAAATATACCAAATTAGGCGGCAAGATACCAAAGGGAGCACTTTTGGTTGGCCCTCCTGGCACAGGCAAGACTCTTCTTGCTAAGTCGGTCGCTGGCGAGGCAAATGTACCTTTCTTCAGCATCTCAGGTTCCGATTTCGTTGAGATGTTTGTTGGAGTTGGCGCATCGCGTGTGCGAGACCTTTTCAAAAACGCCAAAGAAAAAGCTCCATGCATTATATTTATTGACGAGATTGATGCCATTGGCCGCGCCAGAGGCAAGAATATCATGAGCGGCAGCAACGATGAACGCGAAAGCACTTTGAACCAACTTCTTACCGAGATGGATGGTTTTGGCACCAACTCAGGCGTCATAGTGCTTGCTGCCACAAACCGTGCCGACATACTCGACAAGGCTCTCATGCGAGCAGGACGCTTCGATAGACAGATTTATGTGGAACTCCCCGACCTCATTGGCAGAAAGGAGATATTCGAGGTGCACATGCGCGGACTAAAACTGGGCAATGATGTTGACCGTGACTTCTTGGCAAAACAAACTCCAGGTTTCTCAGGTGCCGACATAGCCAATGTTTGCAATGAGGCAGCACTTATGGCGGCCAGAAAAAGCAAGGAAGAGGTTAACAAACAGGATTTCATGGATGCCATAGACCGTATTATAGGCGGCCTGGAAAAGAAAAACAAAATAATAACATCCGATGAGAAAAAAGTGATCGCATACCATGAAGCAGGACATGCCACAACTAGTTGGCTGCTTCAATATGCACACCCTCTCGTGAAAGTCACAATAGTGCCGCGTGGCAAATCATTGGGTGCTGCATGGTATCTGCCAGAAGAAAGACAAATAACCACCAAGGAACAGATGTATCACGAGATGATAGCCACCTTGGGGGGACGTGCAGCAGAACAAGTCATGTTTGGCCAGATCTCTACTGGCGCACTGTCGGATCTTGAAAAAGTGACAAAACAGGCATACTCTATGGTCGCTTATTACGGACTTGATGACGAGATAGGCAATATCAGTTATTATGACTCGACAGGTCAGCAGGAATACAGCATAACCAAACCGTTTAGTGAGAAAACCGCCGAGACCATAGACAAACAAATAAGCAAACTTGTCGAAAAAGCATATCAAGAGGCTGTCACCATATTAAACAAACACAGAGAAGGACTGACTAAGCTGGCCGAAAAACTTATAGAGAAAGAAGTCATCTTTGGCGAAGACCTTGAGATTATCTTTGGCAAACGTCCTTGGGCAAAGGAAGAGAACATGAAAGAAGAGGCCAATGAAAAGGATAATGTTGAATTGGCTGAAGACAAGGAAGAACAAGGCGGAACTGAAACCAACCTGACAACTGAAGAGGCATAACTATGGCAAACAAAGGCACACACTTGGGACTTAGCCGAGAAATAACCAACAAAGAACACATCCTAACCAAGATTAGGAATGCTGTTTTTGAAAAACAAGAAGCCCTTTTTAAGGACATAGACCTTTGTACCGACACTCACGTACCTATAAATGAAGAAGATGGAGAGGCTGTCACCTTTGTAAAGAATTTTCAGGACAACGGTGGCATCTTCATGTATCTGGAAAACGAATACGACTTTGCCGACTGCATGAGACAGTTGTGTACCGAGAATGGCTGGTCGCCGCTGTGGTGCGGCAGCCAAGCCATGCAAGACACCTTGAACCGCTGTGGTATAGAATACACCACCGACAGCCAACGCGAGCCAAAACAGCAACTTGTCAGCATCACTGATTGCGATTTTCTTATAGCACAGACAGGCAGCATCGTCATCACCGACAATCTAACCCCCGACAGCCGCTATATCACCATGCCTGATGTGCACATCATCTTTGCCCGCATGTCGCAGATAATGCCAAACCTCAGAGTGGCATTGGACAAGGTAAAAGAGAAATATTCAAACAATAGACTGGGCCAGATAAGCATCATCTCAGGCTTGACTCGCACATACGCCATAGAGCAGACCGAGGTGAGAGGTGTGTTCGGCCCCAAGCAGATTGCCGTGTTTCTGGTGGAGGATTGACAGGTGTGTTAAAGACATATTTCTTCAATTCTACCAGTTTGTTGGTTCTCATGGTTCCGCTGGATTTGCAATCCAGCGGTCGCTGAAAAGGGGATTTCAAATCCCAGACTCCTGGCTGTCGGATTACAAATCCGACAGAACAGGTAGAACTGGTATGTGAGCAATTACAAAAACTCAGTTATAAAAAAAATCTTTGCATTAAAAAAGTAACTGTTGGTGTGGGGAGAAACTCAATTATTTCTCGGATTTCGACAAAAAACAAGCGAATTATTTCTCGGATTTCGACAAAATTTGTATTTTTGCAGCGAATAATCAATATGTTACGAGATGGATGGATATTATGCAAGAATCATTGACAGATATTTGACCGAATGGAAGAACGACAAACTCCATAAACCTTTGCTTTTGCGAGGTGCTCGTCAGGTGGGTAAATCATCGGCAGCACGGCATCTTGTACCAGCCTAAAAAAGTGGACACGAAAACTCCAAGTGGCAGGCAGGCGACACTTTCTCGCGCAAGCACTTTATCCTTGACAAGCCCTTATACGTTGACAACCTGACCGACAAGGACAGCAATCTGAAATCGGATATGTTTGTAGTCGGCGCAAAGGGAGGACTTGCTTCTCTAAAACGTGATTGACATTCAAGCGTAGGTTTTATTTCTCTCGTTCTGTTATCACCACATCTATGGCTCCCACACCGAAATGGGCAAGCGAGGCCATGCGGTTCTCGGTGTTCTTGTAGTTCTTCAGTTCTTCTATGATGGCGTTTTTAAGCACCCCGTTGCCTACGCCGTGTATGAAGGTAACCTTGCTGTAGTCGGCTGCTATGGCGCTGTCGAGCATCTTGCGGAAGTAGTCCATCTGTATGTTGAACATGTCGTGGCTTGACAGTCCGGCTATGTTTTCAACCAATTCGCCTATGTGTAGGTCAACGATGGCTTCGCCAGGTTTGGTACGGTGCTTGTCGATGGGGTAGTCGGGTTTCACTATTGCGTTGTTGGCCGAGGCAGTCTTCATGCCTTCTTTCATCAGTCGAGAGATGTCAGGGTCGCTATTTTGCAGCGTTACTATGTCTGCAAGGCAAACTACAACAGCCTTCTCGCCAAGCAAACCCGACATAGTGTAACTGCCTTCTTTGAAGAAACGCGCAGGGCGTAATTCAAATGGAGAATTTAATGGAAGAAGAATGTTATGCGACTCTTCTTTGCAGAAAATGGCCTGTACTATGCCTTTAAGCCAATATTCCAGGTCGTCGCGTGAGACGGACTCAATGGTAACCTTGCCGTAACTTTCGATTTGGCCGTAGTCTGCATTGGCAAACATGTCGTTTTCTCGTATGGTAAAGGTGTAGAGCATCTCGAATGGAGTGTTGTTGAGCAAAACCAAATCTATTGGACCTGTAAGCATCCATTGTTGATCGTGAGGCACATAAGCCAAATAAACACCTTCTTTTTCAGCGTCTTTGGCATGGCGACGCAAATCGCCGTGTCTTGCTTCTTCACGTTGGTCTTCCTCTTCGCGTTGTTGTGTCTTAATCTCTTTCTGGGCGGCATCAACAATCTGCTGCTGGCGCGAAGGTTGCGCACGGAAATCCAGCACAAGGTCGGAAACGAGCGACGGTATCTCAAAACCATCCTCTATCTCTACCATAACCATCTTTGAATCAATGATCTTGGTAACCTTGCCGCCACCCACGCTACTAATGAAGTTTACCTTGTCGCCTATGTTGAAGTTTGCCATAATCTTATTGTTTTGTTTTTTTTGATGATGACAAAAATAAGCATTTATTCTTTATATGATTGGTTTGGAAGTCAACATAAATTTGTTTTAATCATAATTTTTCCATTATTTTGTGGCATTAAATAATATTTTTTACTATGAAATACAATCGTATATTATTGAAACTCAGTGGAGAAGCCCTTATGGGTGAACAACAGTTCGGCATCGACCCACAACGCCTCAACGACTATGCCGATGAGATAGCCGAGGCCGTAAAAAAAGGTGTTCAGACAGGCATAGTGATAGGCGGTGGCAACATATTCCGCGGTCTGCAAGGTGCCAGCAAGGGCATGGACCGCATACAAGGCGACTATATGGGTATGCTTGCAACAGTCATCAACTCGATGGCTATGCAATCGACGTTGAAAGCAAAAGGCGTTGAAACGACCTTGTTGTCGGGTCTCTATATCGACCGTATAGCCGACACTATGAGCAGTGCCAAAGCCATAGCTTTGTTGGAGAAAGGGCAAGTCGTGGTGATGGGTGCCGGAACGGGCAATCCTTTTTTCACCACCGACACTGGTTCGGCACTACGTGCCATTGAGATAAAAGCCGACATCATTCTGAAAGGTACCCGTGTTGATGGCATCTACACCGCTGACCCGGAGAAAGACCCCACAGCAACCAAGTTCGAACATCTGACTTACGATGAGGCCTATCAGCGCAACCTCAAGGTCATGGACATGACGGCGTTCACCCTTTGCAAGGAAAACAACATGCCAATGTATGTGTTTGACATGAACACTAAAGGCAACCTCCTGAAGGTGCTGGATGGAGAGAATGTTGGAACTCTCGTTACAAAATGAGTTAAAAGTTAAAAATTTGAAGTTTGAAGTTTAAAGTTAGGAAATACAGGTAGTTGTACATTTTATTCTATGGATAATTTTGGAGACTTTTTGAAAAAGAAAAGTATGGATCTTGCTGTTGATGTCGTTAATCTTTACAAGCATCTTTGCTATGACAAAAAGGAGTTTGTTTTGTCGAAACAAATGCTCAGAAGTGGAACAAGTATCGGTGCCAATCATGTAGAAACCCAAAATGGAAGTAGTAGAAAAGATTTTTTGGCCAAATTATATATTTCGTTCAAAGAATCTGCAGAAACAATGTATTGGTTTGATCTTCTGCCTAGAACTGACTATTTGACCAAGTCTGAATACGACAATGTTTATGCAGAATGCCAAGAAATGAATAAATTGCTAAACAGTATTATTAAAAATACTCGTCAAAACCCATAACTCCTAACTTATAACTCCTATCTATAAAATGAACAAACTATTACGACAGAACCATTTGCGTAAGCAGCATTTCAAGGCCGACAAAAGAACAGATAATATCCTGCTTGGCATAATCTTGTTTGTTGCGGCAGTTTTGCGTTTTTGGCGTTTCCCGGAGTTACCTTTCATGCACGACGAATTGAGTGCCTTATACCGGTGCCAGTTCGACAATTTCACAGACATGGTGCGTGGCGGCATCTATCCCGATAGCCATCCCGCAGGTGTGCAGGTGTTTCTTTATTTCTGGATTAAAATAGTGGGAATGAGCGAGTTTTGGGTAAAGCTTCCTTTCGCTCTGATGGGTCTGGCATCTGTATATCTCACATTTTTTATAGGAAAACTTTGGTATAGCCGCAAGGCAGGTCTTATGGCGGCAGCAGTTTTTGCAGCAAGCCAGTTCACGGTCTTCTACAGCCAGTTGGCTAGGCCTTATGCGGCTGGACTCTTCTTTGTACTGCTTTTTGCCGCGGCTTGGACGAAGTTGGTCTTTGGACAGAAAAAACCTTCAATATGGCTGTGTGTTGTTTTCGCTTTTGCGGCAGCATTGACAGCCCTATCCCACAACTTCTCGACAGCGACAGCAGGGTTGATTTTTTTGACAGGCTTGTTTTTCTTGCCCAAGGATCGCCGCAAGCACTATTGGCTGTGCGGTTTGGGAGCTGTCGTCATATATAGCCCCAACCTGCCGGTATTCTATCATCAGCTGTTCGAATACGGCAGCATTGGCGGCTGGCTAGCTACGCCAAAATCGACATTCTTGATTGATTTTGTGCAATATACGATGAACTTTTCCAGCCTGTTCATGTTCACAGTGGGTGTGGTGATAATCTTGCCTATCATCTACGGACATTGGCAGAAAGGCAGAAATGCCATGCGCATAGTCTCAGTTGTGTGGTTCTTGGTTGTTTTTGCAGTGGCATACGTCTATTCCATGCTGCGTGAACCCATTTTGCAGTATAGCACCCTGATTTTTGTCTATCCTTTCCTGCTGGTAACTCTTTTCTCGCTTTACAAGAACAGAAGTTTGGATGCCAAGGTTACTGTGGTCGCCGTGCTTGCCCTTCTGTTTGTAGGTATCCAATCGCTCGTGGTTGAAAGAGAATACTATCAAACTATGTATGAGCAAGGTTTTGATGGCATTGCCAAGTCAATCAAGAACGACAAGGTCTCGCTTGACGACATCCATTATGTCACTTGGAGCCACACCCCTTTTATGTCTGAATTTTACCAGGGTCCCAATGGTATCGACAAAAGTATTGTTTTGGGTCCTAACAACAGTATGGCTGACATGAGTGCGGCCATTTGCAGTGACACAAGCTGTTTCCTGGGTATTGGTTGGACCGATTATGCCGACCCTCGCTATGATGTCATGGCAGCAGCCGCGTATCCATACAAGATAACTGATAAAACTTGGTTTTCGTCTCACTATATGTGCTTGAGCAGAATGCCTTATGGAGAGGCTGACACCATATTCCATCAACTCAGTGACAGCCCTTATCATATAGAAGGAGAATGGACAAAATCATTTGTCGTACGTGGTGACACACTTGACCCAAATACTGAGACTTTTGGTGTCGCCGCCGACATTGACTATGCATCAACAGCACGCAACTGTCAGGTCGTCATTGAGGTTATGGACGCAGAAACCGATTCGTTGGTTTTTTGGTGTGGAGCAGCCGCAAACGACACGGTTCGACAAGCTGGCCGAAACTTGCTTTCTTCGGCATTCCGTTTTGCCAATATTGATGCCAACCCCCATGATGTAATTATCAAAACTTATATCTGGAATTCTGGACGCAATGTGGCGGATGTCAATAGAATAGGCTACTACAGTTCTGTTTATGACCCTGAAATAGCTGGGCTTTTAATACCCTTGCATTAAAAATTTTGAAAAAAGGCCGCATTTTAAATAAGAAATACTATCTTTGCACAAATTAAACGAAAATGACAGACGAATCTCAATTTGTATTAGAAGAGGCTGCCGAGAGCATGGACAATACCATAAAGCATCTCGAGCACGAGTTTCAAGGCATTAGGGCTGGCAAGGCAAGTCCTGCAATGCTCAATGGTGTTATGGTTGAATATTATGGTACTACCGTGCCTATTGAGCAGACTGCCAACATTGGTTGTCCTGATGCAAGGCTTATTGTCGTCCAGCCTTTCGACAAAAGTGCTTTGGGAAACATCTCCAAGGCCATACTAAATGCCAATCTTGGTTTCAATCCAATGAATAATGGCGAGATACTGCGTATTACTGTTCCTCCTCTCACAGAAGAACGTCGCCATGAACTTGTGAAACGCACCAAGAACGCCTCGGAAGAAGCCAAAGTCGGCATTCGTGGCATTCGCCGCAATGCTAACGATGAAGCCAAGAAATTGGAGAAAGACACCATTTCGGAGGATGAATCGAAGATGTTGCAGGAAGAGATACAGAAACTTACAGACAAATACACAAAGAAAATAGATGACCTTACCGAACTGAAATCAAAAGACATACTTACAGTTTAACATCTCAAGGTTGGAAAATAAATTAACCATGGCTTAACAAGTCATGGTTATTTTTTTTGGCTATAAAAGATTTGCAAACTTTTAGTGTTTACCGTCTAACACGTTTTTCTCCAATATGTTGTTGCAGGTCAAGAACGAGGTCATTGCAACGCCCTGCATTCCGTGAAGCATGAGGTTTTGTCCTGAAAGGAAGAGGTTTTTAAAAGGCGTGTTAGGTGATAGAAGTGTACCCAAAAGGTTGTTGCATGATTTGCGCAGCCCGTATGCAGAGCCATTTATGGTTCCTGTGTAGTCACGATATGTCAAGGGGGTGCTGGTGTAAATTTGTTCTATGCTGTCGCTCAAACCATTGATATATTTGTTTGCCAAAGCAATGCACTCTTCGGCTTTTTGTTGTTTGAATGCCTTGTATTCTTCGGGTCTGTGGCCTATGCTACTGTCAGCCCATCGGCTTACTGCGTCCCAACTCATTGGTGTAAGCAGGTCGATATTACTTGTAAATTGGGATTTGTCAGAGTTGCAGTTATAGTTGATAAGCATGTTCTGAACATGGGTATCGCGGCCGTAGGATGTATTCCACGGGTCATCGCTGTTGAGTACGCAGATGTTGTAGCCTTGATATGGTATGCTATTGGGCTTTAGAATGAGTTGGGTGGTGAACATGCCGACAGTGTTTTTCATGTTGCTTATGCGTCTGCGGTATATGTTTCGCACCTGTTTGCATTCTGGAATATAATTTATTGTAAGCGCAGGATGAATTGTCGAAATATATGTAGAAGCGGTCAGCTCTTTGCCGTTTGTGCACACAAGTTTTGTTATTATATTATCGTTGCCATCAACATAAAATTGTTTTAGTTCGTGTGATTCAAGTATGGTCCCGCCAAGTTTTTCCAAGGTGTCTTTGAGATGGTTTGTTAGCATGTCGCCTCCACCTTTAAGCCGGTATGAATGCTGTATGAACGAGTTTAGCGATTGCAGGAATGAATAAAGCGGAAGGTCGTCTGTGAGTTCTGTGGTGATAGCCTGACCGCAAAGTATTTTGCGTAAAGTGGGATTGCTGAAATGTGTGTTTATGTAGTCTTTGGCAGATATCGCCAAATGTTTGTTTTCTGTAGCATTGCTGCCATATTTTACTGTCTCGTATATGCATTGGTTGATGTCCTTCATTAGGCCAACAATCTCTATGAGGCTTTGTTTTTGGTCTGGAAAGAATTTAGCCAAGTTTTCTACGAAGTTGTCGTATCCGGAAAAAAACGAGTAAGTTTTCCCATCGGCAACCAATTTGAGGAATTCGTCGCTAAAGGGTTCCCATGGAAGGTTTTCCAATCCAAAATACTCAACAATGGGTCTCATTATTTCACCTTTGCCTATGCCTCCAATATAGTGGAATCCAGTCTCCAACTGATGGCCTTTGCGCATGAATGACTGGAAAGCGCCGCCTAAATGTCGTTCTTTTTCTATGATGCAGACGCTACAGCCTTCCTTGGCCATAATATTGCCACAAGTGAGGCCAGCAAATCCACCTCCTATCACGATCACATCGTATTTGTCCATAGCCAAAATTTATTGCATTTCTGCATCCAATTGCATGCGTATGTTGTCAGAGTTGTCCCTATCGCTTAAGGTGGCTTTTACCGAAAGGATTTCGTTGTCATTTGTTATTGATGTTTTTAGCGTAAGTTTGTCGCCGGGACGTATTATGGCAGCGAAACGGCAATTCTTTATGGATGTGTAGTGCAAAGGTCTGCCGACATTTTTCTCGATGCATTCGCGAATCATCTTGAGTGTCATTACACCTGGTGTTATTGGGTTGCCAGGAAAATGGCCTTTATAGACATTGTGTTCACCTAGCATGGTGATGTCAACGCTTGAATCGCCACTATAGCTTGTTTCGTAAAGTTTATTGTTTTCCATTGGTATGCAGTTATATGTCAAAAACCTTCCATTTTTCTTGCCATTCCTTGTAGAAGTCGGGACGGCAGAAGACAGGCTCGAACTTTTCGTTTACGAAATGCTGTTTTGAATAGGCTTCTGTCATCAGTTTACCGTCGCTTTTCCTATAGAATTTGTAGTCAAACTCTATTACTGCTTTCTTTGATGGCTTATATGTAATTTCTATTATTACCGTGTCGCCGTAAAGGAAAGAACCGCGATAGGTCACATTGATGTTTACAACAGGTTCTACATATCCCTTTCCTCCCATCTGCGAGTAGCCTATCCCATATTTTTCGAGAAAGGCCTCACGTGCTTCTTCCATATAGGCCACATGGCTTCCATGCCATAGTACTCTAAGGGCGTCGATGTCGTGAAAAGGGACTTTTTTTTCAAGTATTGTTGATAGTATGGCCATATCAAAATGATTAGTCGGTGAGTTTCATTCTGCAACTTAATATGGCAGTTTCGTTGCATTTGGTTTCAGCTGATATCATTGTGATGTTGTTTATTTGTGACATCACCTTGAGATGGGTTTTGACGCTTTGTCCCGTTGAGGGCATTGGCCCACTTACGGCACAGCGTTTTATGTCGCCAATGTAGCCTAATCCCACATCTTCGCCTTTCAAACGGTGCTTGAAGCCAATGTGGGCAGCAGCAGTTTGGGCGATGTGTTCCAAAAGTCCTTCAACAATAATGTTGCCATTGGTGTCAAGAAAAATGTTGTCGCTGTTGATGTTCAGCAGCGACCAACAATTTTCGTCATCTTCAAAACCATATTCGTCAACCATCATGATGGGTGGACGTTGTGGTATGAGCGATGCTATGTCAGTAATGGTATTATTGGTGTGAGAAGACATAGTCATAAAGGTCGGCAAAGGTCTTGATGGTTGGCAGGTCGGCGGTCTTTATCTCAACGCCAAATTTTTCTTCTACAAGTCCTACCATGTCAACAAGGCTGAGGCTGTCCAAGTGCATTGTTTCTTTGATGTTTGCATCTGGTTGAATGTCTTCTTCGTTAACTTCGAACTCTGAAGCCAAAACTTCAACCATTTTTTTAATCAGTTCTTCTTTTTCCATAGTATGATGTCTTTTATTGTTTGTTATTATTTGCTTTTTATGTCTCTGATAACAAGTGTCGAGTTTGTTCCTCCGAAGCCGAAACTGTTTGAAAGGAAAGTGTCGAAGCAGTAGTTGTCCATACGGTGAGCGGGTATTTTAAGTTTTGCGGTGTCTTCGTCACCGTGGTCGAAGTTAAGGTTGGCTGCAATGAAATTGTTTTTCATCATCATTATGGAGTAGATGACTTCGCTTGCTCCTGCCATCCACATCTCGTGGCCTGTTTGGCCTTTGGTTGACGTCACAGGCGGCATGTTATGTCCGAACACCGAGTATATTGCTTTGGCCTCGTTGGTGTCGCCAACATGTGTCGAGGTTGCGTGGGCGTTGATATAGCCTATCTGCTCGCATGTCACTCCGGCCTGTTCCAATGCCATAAGCAATGATTTGCGGGGGCCGTCAACATTGGGTGAAGATATGTGTTCGCCGTTGGCTGAGAATCCGTATCCCAACACTTCGGCCAATATCGGGGCTCCGCGTTGAATAGCCGATTCATAACTTTCTATTACTACTGTTGCCGCACCACCACCTGGGACTAGACCATCGCGGTCAGCATCAAATGGACGTGATGCCTTTTCGGGTGCGTCTTCGCGTTTAGAGAATGCGCCGATGCCATCGAAACTTCCTATTGAGAAAGGATTGACTTCTTGTGCGCCACCGCAAACGATGCAGTCTTGCAATCCCCATTTGATAAGGAGCGAACCAAGTCCAATGGCATGAGATCCGCTGGCACAGGCTGCACTGACGGTCATATTTATGCCACGAAGTTTGAACAAACATCCCAAATTCATAGTCACCGTCGAGTTCATTGACTGGAAGATCGCTCCCGAGCCAACCAAGCGAGTGTTTTTCTTGTTTCTCATGGTATCAACACTCTTGACAACAGCGTCTGCGCTACTGTCATTACCATAAAGAAGGCCAATATCGTGACGCTCAATGTAATCTTGGTCCAAACCAGCCATTTTGAGTGCGTCGGAAGTAGCCATATAAGCGTATTGTGCCTCTTCAGGCATAAAAACTCTGTGTGCTCGGTCAACAATACCCTTGAGGTCGGGCTGTTTTACAAGTGCAGTCAGTCCCGACTCAAATCCCATCTCTTTACGGGCCGGGTCGAAAACTATGCCTGATTTTCCATTAAACAACGATTCCTTTACTTCATCAAGACTTGTGCCAAGGCACGACCAAATGCCCATGCCCGTAATAACTACTCTTCTATTGTTGTCTTTCATTTCAGCCGTATTTTATTATTTAATGTTTATAATCCAATGTTTAAGTCGTGTATTGCTGATTGACGTTGTTTGCAAATGCGTTCCGAGTCTTTGCTGTTAATGAAACGGAACACACCGCGTGTCTTGCCAAACAACTTGAGGTATTTGATGGCAAACCATGTCATAATAGGATAAGCCACAAAATAGGCCAATGCCACCCATGGGTTTATGAAAAGTGCCACAATAGTGGGCAACCACCAGAATAATGGCAGTGTGACAAGAACAGCAAATGCGAAGTTCCATGTGCTGCGGAACATCATGTCTATTGCACCGTTTATCTTTTTTCCATACATAATGTGTGGGAGGAATATGACCGGCCATGTGGGTATTGTTGCTAGCAGCAGAGGCAGCAGCACAACCAGTAGCAGGCATCTTATTGCCAGGTTTGTTTTGCCGGGGTGTTTATCGACCACCCAGTCGCGCATGCCTTTTTCAAAAATTTCGGTCTCAACCGACTGTAGCCTGTCCAAGGCATCTTTCTTCTCTGGTGACGACAACACGTTAGCAAGTTGTTGGTCGGCGAGTTGCTTCTCTGCCAGATTGCCAGGGTTAAAACCATTGATTTTTGCGTATTCGCTTCCTTTGGGCCCTTGACGAAGCCCGTCTATTGCAGTATAGTGGTCAAGGTCGGTTATGTTAAGCATCAGACCACGAATCTGTTCCTCAACGAGAGAGTTGATTTCGCGCATTGTGCTACGTGGGTGTTCTTTGTATTTGTCGTAATATTGCGACAGCTTTATTGGGGTTCCGAACCTAAGGACGAAATCATAGAAAGGATGGAAATAGTTGCCGTAATGATGGCCGAAAGGCATAATGTAAACCTCCTTCTCGAAGTTCAAGTTCTCGGCTGTCTGGAAAGCCAAAGTAAGGTATGCCAGCGAGAAATAGCCCAACCAGCGTTTGTTTTGGTGACCTGCCTCAGGAAATAATATTAGGGTATTGCCTTCCGACATCCATTTCACTGCATCGTTGAATGTGTTTTTGTTGGATTCCCTGGCATTGACACC
This sequence comes from Bacteroidales bacterium, assembly GCA_045616045.1. GTDB lineage: Bacteria > Bacteroidota > Bacteroidia > Bacteroidales > F082 > Limimorpha. The sequence goes on from JAZLGA010000043.1 coordinate 56,474, forward strand.
ACCCAAGCCTTCAAAATTCATGCGGTTAACAGGCAGCAAGCCTAACCAATATAGAAATTTGGTAAACACCTTGTTTACTTTGAAAACGTCTCCGCGAGTCAAACAGTACGCTTTTCTGTCGGCAAGAGCCACTTCTGTGTTTAGTGGGTCCATCATACAATTCTGATGGTTGCCTACCATCACAATGGGATTACCGTCCGCCGGCATGTTTTCGCGTCCTATATAGTAGCTGTGCGGGTAGTAGAATTTGTTTACCAATCCTACCCAATGGCAGAACAAACTATGTGAAAAACTTCTTTTGGACATCGCTCGTCTTCTAATAAGCAGCAAAGGTAGTCAAAAAAAAGATATCATCAATAAAAAAAATCAATCTACTTACTTTTTTTACATATAAACCAACTAAAATTGAAGTTGAAGTGATTGCTTATAAAAAAAAGAAGAATTCGTCCCCATGTCTGATGGTTAGCCGATTGCCAACGTATAATGCAACACACGTAAAAAAAAACGTATATTTGCATAGTCAAATAAGATGTCTCAATTAAAATCATTGAATACCTAAATTCCGCAGAATAAAAATTTGCTAATTCAAGAAGGAGTGTTTACATTCGATGCGCACGTTCTGGGTTGTTGAAAAGTCGTGATGTGGTTGCGGAGTGGCTTTTTTTGAGGTTGCAGTGCACAACTTCCCCCACC
>JAZLGA010000044.1:0-4085 GCA_045616045.1 Bacteroidales bacterium
ACGACATCAACAAGAACCTCGCCAACGCCAACAAACTGCTGACCCGCATCTTGTGGGAAGCCACATCGAAATACGACCTTCATCTTTATGACTTCCAAGGCGGCAACCTGCGCAACGCCATTGCGCGTGAAGCAACAGCCGTGGCTTACATTCCCAACGATTGCACCAAGGTGTTCGAGGAATTCGTGAAGAAGATGGAAGCCAACTTCCGCAAAGAATACCAAGTGACAGAGCCAACACTGAGCGTGAAATGCGAAGTTGCAGAGACACAACCCGACATTGTCATCGACGAAGATTCACAATACAGTCTGCTCAACGGCCTCTATGCCTGCCCGCACGGTGTGATAGCAATGTCACAGACCATCCCTAACTTCGTAGAGACCTCGACCAACCTTGCCTCATGCAAGAAAAAGGAAGGTTATTTCTTCATCCAGACATCACAACGCAGCTCCATCGAGTCATCGAAAGAAGATGTTGCCAACATGGTTGAGAGCGTATGGAACCTCGCCTGGGCCGATGTGGAACACACCGACGGCTATCCTGGCTGGACACCAAACCCCAACTCGCCAATATGCGATATAGCCGTAAAATGCTACAAGAAACGCTTCAAGAAAGACCCTAACGTAAGAGCCATCCACGCAGGTCTGGAATGCGGACTCATAGGCGACAAGATTGCCGGCATGGACATGATCAGCTTCGGTCCTACATTGCGAGGCGTACACTCGCCTGACGAGCGCATAGAGATAAAGACCGTTCAGATGTTCTGGGACCTGTTATGTGACATTCTCGCAGAAGCTCCCAAAGCAGAGGCTTCTTCAGCAAAGAAAACTGCCACCAAAAAAGCTCCTGCAAAGAAAACTACAGCCAAAAAATAAGTCTTAGCACTTTATACTGCAAAGTCTGCCTAATTAGGCAGGCTTTGTCTTTTTACGCACTTTTTCGCAATATACAATAACAACATAACCTAAAAAATCGTAAATTTGCAGGCTGAATTTGATTAATCACACATAATATGCAGAGTATCAGGAATATAGCTATTATTGCACACGTTGACCACGGGAAGACGACATTGGTTGACCGCATTCTCTACCAGTCAAAACTTTTCAAAGAGAGCGACGACCAATCGGGACAGCTCATTCTCGACAACAACGACCTTGAGCGCGAGCGCGGCATCACCATCTTGTCAAAAAACGTGTCGGTACATTACAAAGACGTGAAAATCAACATTATCGACACTCCTGGCCACGCCGACTTTGGTGGCGAGGTGGAACGCGTGCTGAATATGGCCGATGGTGTTCTGCTTCTTGTCGATGCCTTTGAGGGTCCCATGCCGCAAACCCGTTTCGTGTTGCAAAAAGCAATTGAATTGGGTCTGAAACCCATTGTCGTGATAAACAAGGTTGACAAGCCAAACTGTCGCCCCGACGAAGTGCAAGAAGCTGTTTTCGACCTGATGTTCAACCTCGGTGCTTCTGAGGACCAACTTGATTTCCCGACCGTATTCGGTTCTTCAAAACAAGGCTGGATGTCGGACAACTGGAAAAACGAGACATCTGATGTTTCTTATCTGCTTGACACCATAATAAAACACATACCTGAAGCAAAATATGAAGAAGGTACGCCTCAGATGCTTATCACCTCACTCGACTATAGTTCATACGTAGGGCGTATAGCAGTAGGAAGGCTGAAACGCGGCATTCTTCAAGCCGGGATGAATGTGTCACTCGTGAAACACGACGGCACAATACAAAAAACGGCCATCAAAGAGTTGTACACATTTGAAGGCCTTGGCAAGGAACGCACCAAGAAACCAATTTACGCTGGCGACATTGTTGCGCTTATGGGCATAGACAATTTCGAGATTGGCGACACTGTTGCCGACTACGAGAGCCCGGAAGCCCTGCCTCCCATCAAGGTTGACGAGCCAACAATGAGCATGCTCTTCACCATTAACAATTCCCCATTCTTCGGCAAAGAGGGCAAGTTCGTAACCTCACGCCACCTTCGCGACCGCCTTTACAAAGAAACAGAGAAAAACCTTGCTCTCAAAGTTATCGACACAGACTCTCCCGATGCGCTAATGGTTTACGGTCGTGGCATTCTTCACCTCAGCATCCTTGTTGAGACAATGCGCCGCGAAGGCTACGAGTTTCAACTTGGCCAACCAAAAGTGATAATCAAGACCATTGACGGCAAAAAATGCGAGCCTATAGAGAACCTTACCGTTCTTGTCCCGGAAGACTTCGCTGGCCGTGTCATAGAACAGGTAAGTTCACGCAAGGGCGAGATGACACAGATGGAGCCCAAGGGCGACCGCATGTGTTTAGAGTTTGACATACCTTCAAGAGGACTAATTGGACTACGCAACACACTTTTGACAGTGACCGAAGGCGAAGCCATCATTTCGCACCGCTTCAAGAGCTATGAGCCTTGGAAAGGTGATATAGGGAACCGCACAAACGGAGCCTTAATATCAATGGAGACAGGACAAGCCATACCATACGCCATCTGGAAACTTCAAGACCGTGGAACGTTCTTCGTAAACCCTAACGAGGAAGTGTATGCAGGTCAAGTAATTGGCGAGAACACGCGTTCAAACGACATCGTGCTCAACATCAACAAGACAAAGCACCTTAGCAACGTGCGTGCCTCAGGTTCGGACGAGGCCATACGACTTGTGCCACCTGTTCGCTTCTCGCTTGAGGAATATATGGAATACATTCGCGATGACGAGTATCTCGAAGTCACACCCAAGAGCCTTAGACTGCGCAAGATAATACTTGACGAGATTGAACGAAAACGCGCATCTCGAAAAGAGGAATGACATTACCATTTCCGAACTCACACAATACCTTGGTTGGAACCATTCCTGTCAAGGTATTTTTTCAGCAAAACACTTTTTTGCCAAACAACTGATTTTATTGCAAATAAAGGCTAAATAAAAAATAAAATCAACAAGACTCAAACAAAATAGGACATTTTTTATTATAATTGCAGTCGATAGAATTGACAAGAAATCAAAAACATTACAAAATGAACATTATAACAAAACGAATCTTGATGCTGTGCATGATTGCAGTATTTGCCACAGCATGCGACACACTCAGCAACATTGCAACACAGGGCAAGGAACTGCTCACTCTCGCAAAATGCACATTTAAATTCAACAGTCTCAGCGATGTACAGATGTTGGGGCTTAACCTATCAAAAGGCATGACGAAAGACGACCTTAACTTCACCCAACTCGCCAATTTGTCAAAAGCCTTGCTAACAAAATCTCTCCCTATGACCTTTAACGTGAACCTCGACGCCACCAATCCCAATTCGTCGAATGCTTCGATGAGTAAGATGGACTACATCGTTGCCCTCAACTCCAAACAAGTGGTAAGCAGCACCCTTGACCAAAGCATCAACATTCCTGCCAACTCGTCAAACATGGTAAGAATACCAATAACAACCGACCTCTTCCAATTGTTCAACAGCGAAACTGCCGATGCCATTGTCAACTTGGCTTTCAAACTCACAGGTTCACAAAGCAATCCTGTTGACCTGACGGCAAAAATCAAGCCTTACATCAACGTGGGAACACAGTCTATATCATATCCTGACTTCATCACAATCAACAAAACGTTGAACTGACAAAGAAAGGGTTGAGCATGTGTTTGGCTACTGCGAACTGAAACTGCACGGGATGTTCAGCCGCATTGTAGGTTTGGCGCTGAATGCCGCCAGAACACCTTGACCAACCTGGTTTACAACGTGTGCCGATATGAGCAAATAGCACGATTAGGAATGAATTAGGTTGCCTAACTCATTGATTACCCCCCCCCACACACACAGTAAAATAATAATAAAAAAAGTTAGAAATCTGAAGAAATTTTATGGTGGGTTCTATAAATTAATTTCCAGTGATTTTGAGTCGGTTTTCGAGCAGATTGCTACGCAGAAAGAGGGCGCATAGCGGGCTATGCAACCGATTGATAAACAGCAAGATACCGAAAAGCAGCCAAAAGCGAGGAAAAGAAATTTTAAATTTGTCATATCATTTGTATTTTATTTCGTTGAATTTATAGAACCCACCTTAT
>JAZLGA010000045.1:0-10041 GCA_045616045.1 Bacteroidales bacterium
CAGGACGATATCCATCATAGAAATCGTTTTCGGTCCAGAAAATGCTCACTCCGTAATCATAAGAGGATACTTCTATCGAAGAAGAGCAATAGATGACTTTGCCGTCAGAGTCATTGACACTGTAATAGAATGTCATTGGCAATTGGCGCCATGTGCTGTTATTATCCATGTAAACCAAGACTGCGCCATAATCGACGATGTCTGTGGTGACATTTTTATAGTCGATATTAACACGCCACGAAGTTTTATCCCAATACCAATCGTTTGGATTAACGGTAACTGTTGATGACGCCACATTGGCATCGCGGCCATCGCGGCCGTCGCGGCCACGGCATGAGGTTATCAACATTAGAGTTGCGAAAAGTGCTATAAGAGAAAACTGGATTTTTTTCATAACAATATAATTTTATTCGTTCAACATCATTTTACGTGCAAAGATACAATTTTCTTGCCAAAATATTGTTTTAGGCAAAAAAGTTTTATTGACTGCCTGTTTTTACTTGTCCAATTGGAAGATTTCCCTCACATTCTCATAATCTGAAAAATCAACACTATTAGCATAGACGGCATATACTGTTGCTTCAAGCACCACTATCTTAAAATTATGTGTATCAGGACGATATCCATCATAGAAATCGTTTTCGGTCCAGAAGATGCTCACTCCATTATCGTAAGAGGAGACTTCTATCGACGAGGAGCAATAGACGACATTGCCTTCAGAGTCATTGACACTATAATAAAATGTCATAGGGAGTTGACGCCACGTGCTATTGTTTTCCATATAAACGAACACGGCCCCGTAGTCGGTGACATCTGGAGTAATCGCGTCATAGTCTATATCGACTCGCCACGACGTCACGTCCCAATACCAATCTTCAGACTTAATGGCAAGCGTTGATGATGCGACATTGACATACCCATCATTGCCACTCGGACCTTGTGGACCCTGCGGGCCTTGCGGGCCTTGAATTCCCTGCGGGCCTTGCGGTCCCACGACACTCTCTTTGACACATGATGAAAGGCCCAGAAGCAAAGAGAACAAAACCGCAGAAAAAACACCTAATCTATTCATATTTACAAAAATTTTTCCTTCTGCAAAGATACGACTTTTTAGACAAAGCGACAACATCAAGAGCAAAAACTCTAAAATACATATTTTTGCATTCAAAAAGAACAACGATAGGTCATATTTTGTATTTTTGCGACATGAAAAACAGAAACTACACAGTTCATCTCGCGGGCATTGCCGCCATGGTCTTATGGGGCATGTCGTTCGTTTGGTCAACACAAGTTTACAGTAATCTTAACCCTACGGCTACCATATTTCTGCGTCTTGTGGTTGCAACAATATTCTTCACTGGCATACTTTTCGTGTTTCGCCTAAACGAAAAAATACACAAGGAGCATCTACGTCTTTTCGCATTGGCTTCACTTTTTGAGCCATTCCTATATTTCATTTTCGAAGGGTACGGGCTCAAGAACACCTCGCCTATCGTTGGCTCAACCATTGTGGCGACAATACCTCTTGTGACTCCAATAGCCGCTTCAATATTTCTAAAAGAACGCCTGACACCTATGAACATAATTGGGCTTTTCGTGTCGTTTGCAGGCGTCATAATAATGCTGCTAAACAAGGATCTGGAACTGAGTGCGTCGCCCAAAGGAATAATATTCCTTTGCATTACGGTACTTGTCGCTGTAGCCTATTCCATTGCACTCATCAGGCTTACAAAGCTATACAAGCCGCTCACCATCACATGGATGCAGAATATCATAGGAATGATATATTTCATTCCACTAGTTGTAATAATGGAGCATTTTGAGACTTCAAACTTTGCCAATGTAAAAGAATACATAATACCTGTAATATGCCTTGGTGTGTTCTGCAGTGCCATAGCATACGCACTATGGGCTTTTGCCTACAGCAGGCTTGGTGCATCGAAAGCAAACGTTTACACCAACCTAATACCCGTTTTCACAGCCATATTCAGTTATTTCATCATAAATGAAGAACTAACAATAAACAAGATGATAGGAATATTCTTGGTGGTAATAGGGCTGGTGTTCTCGCAAATGAACAGAAAGAGAAACATTTCTCCTGCAAGATAAGATCAAACCGTTTTTTCAATGATTACGAGCAAGACAAATCCGAAGATCAAAAACATTGTAAGGCTCCAGAAGGCATCTGAGCGCCGCGAACAAAATCGCATACTCATCGAAGGACGGCGAGAGATCGAACGCGCCCAACAATGTGGTTTCGACATAGAGCAGCTTTACGTATGCGAGTCCTTGCTTCGTACACCTATATTAATAGAGGCTTCGTTTACGGAGACTGTCAGCGAGGATGTTTTCGACAAAATAGCCTATCGTGAAGGCAGCGACGGGCTTTTGGCAGTAGCCATACCCAAGCACAACAGTCTTGCCGACTTCAAGCCCAAGAAAAACCCGCTGATAATAGTACTCGAGACTGTCGAAAAGCCTGGAAACCTTGGGGCAGTGATGCGCACTGCCGATGCTGCAGCTGTCGATGCCGTCATCGTTGCAGACCCTCGCACCGACATCTACAATCCCAACACGATCCGTTCAAGCATTGGCTGCATTTTCAGCATACCTGTATATGCATGTCCAACTGAGGAATGCATTTTGTGGCTAAAGAAAAACAACATCAAGATATTCTGCACCTATCTAAAGGCTTCAATAAATTATCTTGATGCCGACTTTATAGGGCCTTCAGCGTTGGTAATGGGCACTGAAGCGACAGGGCTATCCGAGACATGGGTTGAGGCTGCCGACCAAAACATAATCATACCGATGAACGGCATTGCCGACTCACTAAATGTTTCGGTCACAACTGCCATAGTCACCTTTGAAGCATTGAGGCAGAGAAGAAATGGCTGACCATACTAGCAAGGCTGCCTTGCCTAATAGTTGCAAGTCTTTTTCACCTAGTTGCACACAACCGACAATCTTCACAAAAACCACAAAACAATTTTTTTTGCGCCATTAATAAAAATATACTTATATTTGCAGTGCAATAGGGGTGCCTTTCCCGCCTGGCGGGATGAAAAACAGGCTGAGACCAAACCCTTTGAACCTGATACGGACAATGCCGTCGCAGGGAATTGAGTTTCTTCCAAAGTTATTCCCTCTATTGGTTTAAATAAATTAATATCTATCATTTAAATCAAAAGAGTTATGCTCGAAAAAATGTTTCTTTTAGCAGTAGCAGTCCTGTCTGGAATTGCTATGACAGCACAGAATCGCATCAGCGGTCACATTACCGACGCCACTGACGGCAGAGGCATTGAGGGTGTTCATGTTGTACTTACACCTGGCAAGACAAGTACGACAACCGACATAGAAGGCAACTTCAGCATCAAGAGACTTCCCTCTGGCAATTACACTGTCAGTTTCAGCCACGTCGCCTACGAGACTGCAGAACGCAGATTCAACATCGAAAAAGGCGAAAAAGACAGAGCCATTGTCTTAAACCTCAATCTTGACATGAAAAACTACATGTACGACGAGGTGATAATTGCCGCCACACACGCCGACGAGAGGACACCTCTCACAACATCCAACATTGACAGGGAGACTTTGCGAGAAAACAAGATAGCCCCTTCCCTTCCATACCAAATCGAGCTTGAGCCATCAGTGGTAACCAGTGGCGAGAATGGCATGGTGGGAGCCTCATCATTCCGCATACGTGGAGTTGATGCATCACGCATCAATGTCAACATCAACGGTATCACATTGAATGACCCTGAGAGCCAATCGGTGTTTTGGTGCAACATACCCAATCTTGGCGGCATGACGCAAAGCCTCCAGCTACAACGCGGCATAGGAGCATCCACAGGCGGTTCTGCCTCTTTCGGAGGTTCTTTGAACTTTCAGACACTCAGCCCTAACGAAAGTCCCTACGCCGAAGCAGACATAGCCTACGGCTCGTACAACACTCGCCAATACGGAATCACTACAGGAACTGGCATGATAAAAAACAAATTATCGTTCGACCTGTCATATAACGGCCTCCAAAGCGATGGTTTCATCCGCAACGGCAATACCGACCAACAGTCACTTTTGTTCAGTGCAGGCTATTACGGCAAAAAATGGTTGTTGAAAGGCGTTTTCATCCTCGGGCACCAGAAGACAGGCATAACATGGGACGGGGCATACGCCAGCGACCTCGACGTTGACCCGCGCTACAACGGGGCTGGAGCCTACGAGGACAAGTTCGGGAACGTGTTCTATTACGACAACGAGACTGACAACTACAACCAACGTCATTACCAGCTCTATTACTCGTTCATGCCAAATGACAAATGGAACCTCAACACCGCTTTTGACTTCACACATGGAGACGGCTACTACGAGCAATACAAAGGCAACAAGGAACCATCAAGATACGGCCTCATCAGCCTTTCCTCGACCAAAAAGAGCGATTTCATACACCAGAAGAAAATGTTCAACAGTGCCTACACTGGTTCGCTCTCGGCCAAATACACAGAAAACATTTTCTCCATCTCTTTTGGTGACAGTTTCCTCTATTACGACGGCAACCACTTTGGCAACTTGATATGGGCACAAGACATTGTAAGCCTTGATGGCATTGACACCTTGGGCGTTAGCGAAGACTCCCCATACGAATGGTATCGCAACAAAGGCCGCAAAATTGACAACACCGGCTATGTGAAAGCCACTATTGACTTCAACGTAAAGACAAACATGATTGCCGACATACAATTGCGCTATATCAATTACAAGCTGAGTGGTATGGGTGACGAATTCGACAGTCTCAATTTCAAGAAACCATATCTTTTCTTCAACCCAAAACTCGGCGTGAGTTACCAAATCACTCCAGAACACCGCTTATACGCTGTGGCCGGAATGGTTAGTCGCGAACCCACTCGCTCCGACATCAAAGACGCCATCGAAAACGACAAAGAAAAGATGCCAAAAGCCGAGCACATGATTGACATTGAAACAGGATTTGCTTTGGCAAAAAGCAAAGTCAGCATGAAAGCCAACCTCTATGCCATGCTTTACAAGAACCAACTCACCCCTTCAGGCGACCTAAGTTCAACAGGCTATGCCCTGATGGAAAATGTCGACAAGTCATACCGTTTGGGCATTGAATTATCGGCTGGATACTCACCTGTCCACTGGTTCAGCATTGACGGGAATGTCACCATCAGCCGCAACAAAATCATCAATTACACATTCACCGACTTCGAAGACGGGGATACCGTCTTGCAGACCTACACAAAGAACACCAACCTATCGTTCTCACCATCTGTAACAGGAGCAGCATTACTAACTTTCCATCCCGTCAAGAATGCCAAACTGCAAATCATTGGCAAATATGTTGGCAAGCAGTACTGCGACAACACTTCTCGCGAAGTTTATTCACTTGACCCCTATTTCCTGCTCAACATCCGTGCTTCCTACACATGGCAGCTTAAAGGCTCAAGCGAAATAGAGCTGCAAGGAGCACTCAACAACGTTACCAACCACAAGTACCGTCTCAACGCATGGGTGGGCGACTGGGGAGACTATGACGACGACGGCAACGTCACAGGATACTACCATAGCCGTGCATATTTGCAACAACCAGGAACCAATTTTATGGTACGCGCAATTGCAAGATTCTGATTTGAGCCTTAACGGCAAATACGCAAATTGCAACTTAAACATGCAAGCCGTTTTTCTCATAATCATTTCACTTATCCTTTTTCACGAAGAGGGCTTAAAACATCATCTTTCTTGTTTCAAAAAACAACCTTGTTATCAACGTTTTGCCTCAATTACCGACCAAAGTCATAAAAATCATAAAATAAAATCGCTAATTTTTTGTTTGTCTATAAGACTAATATTTATAATTTTGCACGTAATTGAAATACATTAGAGATGGAAACCACGATAAAAAAATTATTATTGCTTGCTGTTATAGCATTTGCAATGAGCTTCCAAGCAAAAGCTCAGTTTCATTTTGGCATCAACGCATTAGGTTCACACCCATTGAGCCATTGGGCCGACACAGGAACAGCAAACTTTGGTGTAAACCCCTATATGGGTAATGCAGCCAAATTTGGAGCTGGAATAGGTTTTAGGTTTCAATATGATTTCAGTTGGCGTTACAACGGCATCGTCTCTCCTTTCGTTGACATTGACGGGATGTGGAACCCTAAAAACGAGAGTACAAAACAGGTTTACGATAAAAAAAGCTGCACATTGGCCCACTACATAAACATTCCTATAATGGTAGGTGCCACATATCGCTACTTTCCAAACTACCAACGGCCAATAATTGGTTTTTTTGCCGAAGGCGCTTTGGGGGCAGACATTTTATTTGTCACACAAGAAGGTTGGGCAGGCAATCCTCAGACATACAAGCCATCAACCGCTTTTGCGATAAGAATAGGTGGAGGCATCTGCCTCACGCCGCAACTGAACCTTGGCGTACACTACACATTCCTTGGGAACCACAAGATTGACAAAAACACTGAAGGCAATGAATTTCCCCAAGAAATCAAATTGAGAATACCCGAAAAACTAAAAGAGAGTGTCTTGACACTCAAATTAACCTATATCATCAAGGGAAATAAAATGACACAACTGCCAATACGAAACAGTCCGCTTTAACATAAACAAACGCGCTAGACACATAAAGGAGCTTTAAAGCTCCTTTTTTGTTTTGGTGATGACTACCACAATTTAGAGTTTTTCCGGTAAAAACATGATTTGATATTCGACAAAAATGAGTAACTTTGCGCAAACTATACAATATATGACTGATATAATTGACAACGAATTAGAAAACGACATTTTCGCCCAATACGACGAACCCGAGCAAGGCACCACAAACTATGGTGACGACAAGATTGTCCATTTGGAGGACATGGAACACATACGCCTCCGTTCCGGAATGTACATAGGAAAGCTTGGCGACGGCAGCTCGCACGACGACGGCATATATGTTCTTATAAAAGAGGTTGTCGACAACTCAATTGACGAGTTTCTTTCAGGTTTTGGCAAAAAGATAGAGATTAGCGTCAACAAGGCCGAGAAACGAGTGAAGGTTCGCGACTACGGTCGTGGCATACCTCTTGGAAAGTTAGTCGATGCCGTTTCAAAGCTCAACACTGGAGCCAAATACGACAGCAAGGTTTTTGTTAAAACAGTAGGGCTAAACGGCGTTGGCACCAAAGCCGTCAATGCGCTTTCATCATATTTTAAAGTTCAGTCAATACGCGACGGCAAGACTCGCATCGCCGAATTTGAGTGCGGCAAACTAACAAGCGACAGCGGAATTATTGATTGCGGCGAAGACCGCGGAACCATTGTTGAGTTCGTTCCCGACCAAGCCCTTTTTGGCAACTATCACTTTATGGACGAATACGTTGAGAAGCGTGTCTGGAACTACGCTTATCTCAACTGCGGATTGAGCATCTACTATAACGACAAGCGCTATTATTCAAAAAACGGACTCCTCGATCTTTTGGAAAACAATCTTGAAGGCGAAACACTATATCCAATAATACACATCAAGGACGAAGACTTTGAAGCAGCCTTTACCCATGTGAACGGGCAGTCGAGCGACTATTTCTACTCTTTTGTAAACGGGCAGCACACCACCGAAGGAGGCACACACCAGTCGGCATTCCGCGAAGGGTATTCGCGCGTGGTGCGGGAGTTCTACCAGAAAGACTACGAGCCGTCAGACATACGCCAAGGCCTGGTGTGTGCCCTATGCGTCCGCATTCAAGAGCCTGTGTTTGAAGCCCAAACAAAGACAAAGCTTGGTTCAACACACCTTGCCCCCAACAACCCTGACGGCACAAACGACAGTCCTGTATTAAAGACCTACGTGTTCGACATACTGAAACGCCATTTGGACAATTATCTTCACATGAATCCAGAGACAGCCGACACTCTGCAGCAGAAGATAACATCCAACGAAAAAGAGCGCAAGGAGATTGCAGGTATAAAAAAGGCAGCACGCGAAACGGCAAAAAAGACAAGCCTCAACAATCGCAAACTACGCGACTGCCGCATACATCTCAACAGCAAGCACGAAAAGCGCCTCGAAAGCACCATCTTCATCACCGAAGGCGACTCCGCCTCGGGTAGCATCACCAAGAGCCGCGATGTGCAGACCCAAGCTGTGTTCAGCCTGCGAGGCAAACCGCTCAACTGCCTGGACCTTGACAAGTCGATATGCTACAAGAACGAGGAATTCAACCTGCTGCAAGCAGCGCTAAATCTCGAGAACGGCCTGGAGAACCTGCGCTACAACAACATCGTCATCGCCACCGATGCCGATGTTGACGGAATGCACATTCGCCTGCTTATGCTGACATTCTTCATGCAGTTCTATCCGGATGTTGTGCGCAGCGGACACGTCTATATACTTCAAACACCTCTTTTCCGTGTACGCAACAAGAAAGACACGTACTATTGCTACAGCGACGAAGAAAGAGTGACGGCAATAACGAAATGCGGCAAACAGGCCGAGATAACACGTTTCAAAGGTCTTGGCGAAATTGACCCTGGCGAATTCAAAGGATTCATAGGGCCAAACATGAGACTTGAACCTGTCATTGTAAACAATTGCACAACAGTGAAAGACCTACTGTCGTTCTACATGGGCGAGAACAGCACCAAACGCCAGCAGTTCATCATCGACAACCTTAGGATTGAGGACGACACGGAGATTGACAAGATATAAGTTTATTTCGTTGGCAGAGTTTTGATGTTGTCAAGGAAATCTTTTTCCACTTGGCTTAAAGAGCGTTGCTGATACTTCTTGTATTCGTTGGTTGCGTGTTCAATAGCCTCTTGATGCGACACTTTTCCTGATCCTTGAAGCAATTTCTCGCCTGTCGATGTAAGAATAGCATCCAAATGCGTTGCCCAATCCTTCATCGTCATTGCCTGTTGGCGTTCTGCCTGACGCTCCGCAAAATCCAAATAACCTGAGACAATCTGCCCCATAGCCCGCAATTCCTTCTCACCCAGATAGTTCTTTGCAATGACGGCATCTTTCAAATGAGGTCGGTCTCCCTCAAATGTTGTAAGCCACATAAACTCTTTCTCAGCATCGGCACGACTGACAATGACCTCGGCGGCCGTTTGTCCATGCACGGCATAATGAATCTTGTTTTGCACACGTTTGAAAAACTCGATTGAGACATCCGCCTTAGGGTCGTAATCGATGCTTGTTGCATAAATGTCGAACACTTGCCTATAAAAAACCTTCTCCGAAGAACGGATGTCGCGTATGCGCTCGATGAGTTCTTTCCAATAACCGCCACCGCCGAGGTTTTTCAAGCGATTATCGTCGAGAGAGCGAAACCTTTACGGATATACTCATTCAGGCGTTTGGTGGCCCAAATGCGAAAGTGTGTGGCAATTGATGACTTCACACGGTAACCAAGTGAAATAATCATATCAAGGTTATAGAATGGGATTTCTCTAGTCACCTCCCTGTTTCCTTCGGTTTGAACTTGTCGGAATTTCCGACAGGTTGAATCCTCGGTCAACTCTCCTTCCCGATAAATGTGTTGAATATGCTCAACCACATTTGTTCGAGATGTCATATACAATTCAGCCATTTGTTGTTGAGAAAGCCAAACCGTATCTCCTTGAAGGTTGACATTGATTTTTGTCAGTCCATCGTCACTTTGATAGATGATGATATTGTTTTGCTGTTCTGACATTTTATTGTTTAATTTGATTTAGTTTGAACTATGCAAGCGGATTAAATACTTATTTATCATCTCTATCCTCTTCTTTGTCTTCCCAAACAAGTCCATATTGCTTTTTTTCAAGTTTTTGAATCTTGTCAATCAACTGTTCTCTTGATAGACTGTCATATCCTGTTATTTTTCCCATTTCTATCTATTGCTGTCCGATAAAAGTCGTGATTTTATTAATTCTATTGGTTAACTGCCTGTAAAAAGGCATTCGTCTTGTAATTCTCAAAATTGGGCCCCTCTTTTTGTGGGAAGAGTTCCAACTGTGGCGATATATCATCCTCCG
>JAZLGA010000046.1:0-15132 GCA_045616045.1 Bacteroidales bacterium
TGGGGGAAGTTGTGCACTGCAACCTCAAAAAAAGCCACTCCGCAACCACATCACGACTTTTCAACAACCCAGAACGTGCGCATCGAATGTAAACACTCCTTCTCGAATTAGCAAATTTTTATTCTGCGGAATTTAGGTATAACACAAGAAAGAAATAATAACGGTTGGAGATTGTTTAATATCTTATTGATATTATGAATGTTGAATTATTAGATTTTTAACGAACACTGTTAATCCCACATCAATTTTGAACTCTTTTTTGAGCTTTTGGGTTCTTTTATTTATGGTAGTATAGTCTTTCCCCAGCAAAACAGAGATTTCAGAGTCGTTCAAGTCCAACAAGTAAAGCAGACATTGGTCTGTTTCATATTGTTTTATTTTCGGATAAAGAAGGGATAGTTTTGTTTGCAGGCCATTAAAATGTTTCTCGGCTGCTTCCCTAAGTCGTAGCAGTTGTGAGTCATCAAGGCGCAAATGCGAGTATGATTCTTTTACCGCGATTCTTTTTATGTTTTCACTTTTTATCAACCTCATAATCTCATGGCATATTTCTTCACTAAGAAAATCGTTGATTCCACTCCATTCAGTCTGTTTTTGTTTCGTCTCCAGTTCTTTTGCAAGCAGGTTGGCTCGCTCAGTTTGTTCTCGCAACGCTTCCCTGTTGTTTTTCAATTTGCCCAATATGGCATTCTGTAAAGATTCATGTTTTGTTCTTTCGTAATCAATCTCTTTATTATGAAAGTTTTCTTTTTCTTTCAAAATTCGCTTTGTTTCGTCTTTTTGAGAAGCGATATCTTTTTTGTTCTTGTGCCTTATTATAATAAGCGATATTGTCATTATAACAACTACTCCAAGTGCCATCAACCATGCTTTTCTGCTAAGTCGTTTATCGTGAAGAAATGTTTTTCCTTGTTTTTTGTTTATATAATTCAGAAACAAGCTGTTAAGTTGAGATACATTAGTCTTATCCTTGAACTCTTCCATAGTCCTTTGTCCAAGCAAATGAAAATATGTTTCAGCTTTTTCCTTGTCGCCTCTGTTTTCATAAATTTTACCGAGGCATGATGCTACCTCAATTCGCCTTACACGATCTGTTGTGTCAGAAAAAACTTCACTTAGATAGGCAATAGCAGAATCGTACTGATTATCCATAAAATAAATGTTGCCAATGGTAAAAATTCGTGTCAGTCTTTCGCTTTCATTAGATGCATTGTCTTTTATATGTTTCATAATGTGAATAGGCTCGTCGGCATCTTTGTTTGTCAGATAATCCAACAAGATTTTATTTGAAACGATGTCTCTATATATTAGGTTTTCAGTGTCCGAAAGAAGATATAAAGCACTGTCATAATAAATAATAGCACTATCATATTTATTGATAATGTCGTAATGTTTACCAATTGAATTTAATGTTTTTGGAATGCCATAAAAAGAAGTAGGTGCCTTTCTACAATAAAAAAGTGATTTCTTGTCAAAAAAAATTGCCTGTTCTTCCATAAACTGGTCGGAGAACAAATCTCCCAGCCTGTTGTATGTCAGTGCCATGAACTTGGCTTTGTAGCCAACAACCTCTTTTTCACCGAAATGGTTCTCAACTGTTTCCAAGGCTTTCAGGTATTCGGTGCATGCCTCAACAACGCTGTCGGCTTCCATCAGGCCCACGCCGTTCATGTAGTGCGAGCGGGCGGAGAGGAGGCAGCAATCATCGTTTTTGGGATAAGCATTGGCAAGGCTGTCAAAGTAGGAGAGCGACTGCCGCAATGCGGGGCGTGTGGTCTGCTCGTAGTCGTTTTTGAAAAGTGCCTCCGAGATGAGCAGGTTGGCATAGTGGCGGTCGAAGGGGGTTAGGTCATTGTGGGTTTCGTTGAAGTCGAGCAGGGCAAAGAATGCGCTGTCGGGCTGGCTCTGCATGATGGTGTCGAATGCGGCGAGTTCGTTGTGTAGCGGGTCTTCGGGTGCGGGCATGGGCTTCTCCTGGTGCGAGCATGAGCACAGCAGGGCGAGAAGAAAGGATGGTATTAGAATGGAGTGTTTCACAGGACAAAGATAGTTTTTTTTAGAAAACAGAAGGCAGGAATGGGCAAAGCCACGATGGTTAATTGTCACTCGTGTTTTGTGTCTCGCAGTAAGATAAATCACCTTTTGACAGACTCATGGTGTGGAGATTCTGATGAACTAGGTAGATTGGCGTAAGTAGCTGAATTTTATATTTCGTTTAAAAAAAACAAGACCGCCCTCAAAAGAGAGCGGTCTTGTTGAACTATTCTTAAAGTCTGACTTGTTTCACAGTTGCTTTTTGTGAAGGTACTATGTAATAGGTCTGGTCGTCGTACATGTCCTCGCAGGTGACAGCGGGTATTACAAATGTTCCAACGAAAGTTGAGTTGAGTTTTAATTGGAATGTCTTGTTTTCGCCGGAATAGAGTCCGAAGTAATAGTAAGCCCTGTCGTCGCGTATGTCTGCATAGTGATTGTTGGCACCGCCATTGATGCGATCGTTGACAATCTCCCAGCCTGAAGGCAGGTAGTATGACAGTGCGAGGTTGTCAAGATAGTGGCTGGTGGTGTTGCTTACATTTATCATAACGCTGAAATCGCTACCAGCCTCAAGTGACGATGGGTTGATTACCTTGCCGTTTTTGTCAACATATTTCACTTTCATGGTCAGGTTTTTGCCGTCTTCTTTGGTTGCATATTCCATCACTGCAGCCTTGGTGAAGATTCGTGCCATGAGTTTTTCGCCTGCGTTGTTGCGTATCTCGATGGTGTTCTTTCCGTTCTTTGGAGTGAAGGCGAATCCTGCCGATACTGTATTGGCGTTTATGTTATGCTCTTCGCCGTTAACAACTACTACAGCTGAGATAGGAGCGTTGGACACACTCTTCTTTTCGGCGTATTTGCCTAGAGTGAACAAGGCGAAAGATGTGGTTTGTGTGCTGAGCCAACGGTTGCTGTTTATCTCATCGCATAGGCTTAGCATTTCTTCTTTGACGTCCTTGCCGTTCATCATCATGTTAGCATATAGTATGATGGCCTGGTCGCGTACAGAGCTTGAATAAGGAGCCATGTAATAGTTGTTTTCTTCGACCTCTTCTCCTGTGTTTTGGAGCAACTTTTCGGCCACTGTTGCCTTGCCTGTCTGAGCAAAAGCAGCTGCAGCCAGTATCTTGGTAAGAGGGTGTATCATCTTGATGTCTTTGAAGCGGTTCATGGCACTCTTTTCTGCATTGTTGGCCACTGTGAGGGCGAACAGACGGTATGCTTGAATCACTTCGCCTTGCGGGAAGTCGGGGTTCACATTCCATGCATTCGCTGTTGAAGCCTGATGTTTCACTATGCTGTTGAAGATATGGTCAGGGACTTCAAAACCTTGGTTTCTAGCCTCTGCAAGGAAGTGCATGGTATAAATCTCAACCCATGGGTCAACACAGTTTGAGCCTGGCCATACCGAAAGCGAATAGTCTGGCTTGAGGTACGATTTTATTGACGCTATTGTCGAGTTTACATTTTCTTTTGTCTTTGCAATGCTTTCTTCGTCTTGTGTGATGAAGTAGTTGATGTATAGTTGCGGAAATGCTGCCGACACAATTTGCTCAAGGCATCCGTGGGGATAGCTTGTCAGATAGTCGAGGCGAGAATATATGTCGACAGGAATGGCTGGTGACATCATGATGCGTGCTGTTTGCGAGCCTTCTATGCAGCTCATGTCGAAGTTGACTGTGGCGGTTTTGCCGCCATCGGCTTCGGCGGAGTAGTTCACACGTTTCTCAGTGTTGGGTAGGCGTATTGGCATGTCGGTAGCCGATTCGACAGTATATCCGTCGCCTGTTACCGACACTTTCATCGTGGCTATGCCGTTCACGTTTTTAACTGTTGCAGGTATGGTCAACAAACCGCTGCCTTTGTTGTCAATCTTGACTGTTGTTGGCCATGACGATTTGGGTTCAAGGTTGTTTGCTTCTATCTTTACGTTAAGCGTCTTGCCTGTGAGTTTTGGAGCAAGCACTTCGACGTTCATTACTGCCACGTCGCCAGGCCCAACAACTCGAGGTGCTGATGCGTAGAGCATTATTGGGTCTTGTACGGTGATGCGTTTGGCGTTAGAGCCGTATGACTTTTCATTTCCTTTTGCTACTACCATCACACGTAGTGCACCCGACGACTTGGGTATCTCAATGTCGTGGGTGTTGCTGCCATTCTTCTTGAGTTCAAAAGGTCCGTATGTCGCGGCAAAAGCCTTGAAGCGGTTGTCGATAACTTGGTCTATGTTTACCATGCCGTCACCTCCTATGGCGTAAACCGAACCTAACTCGCCAGTGAAAGCATCGGCTATGTTTGAATAGTTGTCCCATGTGCGTACTCCTAAAGCTTGCTTGCTATTGAAGTAATCGTATGGTGCCGGGGTCTTGAAGTTGGTCAGTCCCAAGATGCCCTCGTCAACAACGGCTAAGGTATATGTCATAGGACGTCCTTTTTCTTCTTTCACCTTGACTTGTATGGTCTTTTTGGTGTTGGCCATGTCAGGTGCTGTGATGACAGGGTTAAGAAGCATCTCTCTGTCTTCAACTTTAACTGGCACTACACCATACATTCTTACGGGCATGCCGTTGTTTGCGTCGTGAGGCTGAATAAGCGAGACATAGATGTACACGTTAGGTATCATCTCTTGCGTAGCCTTTATCTCAACTTTGGCGTCATTGTCAAGATTGTCGAGATAGATATGTTGCAGCACTCTGTCGGCAGTCTCTACTGTCACTATGGCTCTTGATTTCTTGTTTGCGGGGAAGCTGGCTGTGATGGTTTCGCCAACTTTGTAGCTCTCGGCTGATGTCCTTAACATCAGCAGTGTGGGTGCCTCACTGCTGCCGGTGCTGTGAATGTTGCCCTTTTCGTCGTCAAAGCAAATGACTTTGGCGAAGGTGTTCCCGCCATTGCTGTCGCGTACCACAAGGAGGTAGTTGCCCCATTTGTCTGCAGGTATGTTGATGTTGATGTTGGCCTTGCCATTGTTGCACATTAGTGTGGCTTGTCGCTCAGGGTTCTTGTATGTGCCTGTGACATAGCGTTGAAGGGTGTATGAGTCTTCACTCGACCACCACCAATAAGAGTCTAATTTGTAAAGTGAATATTCAAGTGTTGAAGTGCCTGTCGCAGCTTTCCCGTTTTCGTTTACAACAGCCACATCGAATTTGTAGTCGTGGTTGGTGAAATAGTAACTGCCCCAACGCGATTGCGTCTCCGGCAGTTTAACACCTACATAGCGACTGTATGACGACACTTTGCTAAAGAAGGTGGCTACGCTGAAGTCGCCTCCTGCCTCAAACACCTTGACAGTGAACGCAGCATCGAGCATTGAACTGCTTTGTAGTTCATCAAGTGGTCCAAAGCTAACGTTTGCCGAACCGTTGTTGTCCATCTTGTCAGAGAATATCTCTATCTCTTCGGGGTAGAAATTGTCTGATTCGTTAACGAATTCATAGTCCTTGAAGTCGACAAACTCAGTAATACCTTGTGTCAGTTTGGCGTCAATAGTGGCTTTCAGTCCTGTTGCTGTCATTCCGTTGAGCCATTTGGTGTTGAGTTCTGTGCCAGAGTTGTTTGTTGTGCTTATGCATTTAGGCAGGTCGAAGGTTATCTCCAGACGATTGGGTTTCACAGTCTCTACTCGCAAGTATTTTGTCAGGGTGGCATTACCTACCTTGAATGAGGCTCTCCATTGTCCAGTGGCATCATTGGGTGAAGTGGGGACATTGAACGAGTATATGCCGCCTTTGTGGTTGTTGCATACCATATTGGCATATTTTTGTCCTGAAGCATCAAACACTTCGAGAACTACGGGGTAGTCCTCTGGAATGTCGTTGACGCCCGACAGCATAAGGTTTAGTTGCAACTCATCGCCTGGACGCCAAATGCCGCGGTTGCTGTAGATAAATCCTTTTACACCTTTTTCAACCGATTCGCCTCCAATGTTGAACTTGCTGTACGACAACGACTTGTGGTTCTTGGTTACTACAACGGCTTTGCCTTTGCTTTTGTCGGTTGCCACAACAAAGTATGGGCTATTGGGGCAGGTCATGCTGATGTGGCCTTCCGAGTTTGTCTTGCCGTTTGCAATTTCTTGCATTTGGTAGTTGTATGCGGTTATGTTGGCTCCAGAAATCGGCTTTGCTTCCGATATGCTGAATGCGAAAGCGTCAAATGTGTTGTTGTCGCCCATTTTAACTGTAAGTGCAACATCCGAAACAAACACATTGCGCATTATGGATACGCTGTTGTAGTATGTCAAGCCGTTGGGGTCGTCCCAATCGCCGTCGTAGTAGTATGTTTTATAGTCATACGAATTGTTGTCCCAATAATCGTCCTCGTTAAAGATGTCCTTGTGTAGTTTTTTTGCCTCGTCAGTGGCAAAAGTGTAGTCTTCAGGACCGAAGTCTATCTCAATCTGATACATAGAACCAGGTGTCACGTTTACATAGTCAGACAGGCGTATGGGGAAAGTCTTCCAGTTGTTTGGATTTGGATTGTCGATGGCCAAATGTATCTTTCTTTCCAACCGGCCTACGCGTTGTATTCCCCATGTGTCGTCAAGGTCGTTTTGCTGTACAAATGAAAGAATGTTGTTGTCGTAAACACGAATTATTCTTACTGTTACAGAGTTAAGGCAGATGGCGTCAAAATATATTTCAGTGTCTTTCAACGATGGAATGATTACACCATTGTCTTTCCATCTCACTTCAGGTTTGTTGTCGGTAAGGCTGAAAGTCCTGCTTTCGCCGGAGGCAAGGCTTTTGCCTTTGCTGTCTTTAATGCCGTTGAAAACACTGACGGCAAGTTCTTTGCTGTCGTGATAATAACCATAATCGTCGTTGCTATGGGGTTCGTAATATATGACCAACTTGTTGTTGTTGATTTCTGTCTTGTATGTGGTTGATTCTGGCTCTACCGCAAGGTATCCTGCGAGGTTTTGGTTGGGGCTGAGTGGTTGTGTGAAATACACGCTTACCGAATTGTGTTTCTTGTCGTGATAGAAATTGTCAACGGCAAAGAGGTCTTTTGGTGCTACAAATAGTCTGACAATCTTGTCGGTGGCGCCTATTTTGCTGCCGTTCATGTTGACGTTTTCCTCGTATCTCTCGCCATTGCGAGTCATGCCGCTAATATGGTATGTATATGTCTTTCCATCAATGGCGTGGGCTCTCACCGAGTGGTTTTTGGCGAAGTCTCCATCGATGAGTTTCATGGCCTCTTCTTCGTTGATTGGATTGGCAAATCTTATGGTAACGTCGAAGTCGGCAGTTTCGGCACTGCTATAGATGGGCTCTATTTTTTCCATGGTGAAATCTTGGCTGCGGAAGCCAAAGCCAAATTCCAAAATCCCGTCATAGTTGATGATTTGTGAAAGGTCAACAGTGGCTTTGTATTGTTTTCCGCACTTCTCGCCGCTGTATTCGAAGCCTATTGTGTGTTCGTCAATCCAATACGGTTTGCCTTTTAGCGATGGCTCTATCTTGAACAGGTTTGAAGGTAGGGGCTCACCGTATGCCTTGGTAAGGTTTGCCGACTGGTTGAATGATATTTTCAGAGGCTCGCCTTCAGAGATAAGCCCTGCGCTGTATGAGTCAACTACACCGAGTAGAGCTTCGTCCACTGGTTTTATGTGGTTGATGATAGCTGAATTGCCTTTCCCGTCTCCGCAAGATGTGAAAGTTAGCACTGTCGCAAGCAGTAAAGTTGTCATGACTGCTGCAAATGGCAAGACTTTGTTTAAACTGGTTTTCATGGTTATTGAGAATTTTAATTGTTATTCTTTACAAAAGTAAGTATATTTTCTTGTTTGATGGAAAAATATTCAAAAAATGCAACTCCAATGGAGTTGCATTTTCGTTTTTTGACAATATAAATTTTAAGCGTCTATGCTTGCGTATGTTGCGTTTTGTTCTATGAATTCGCGTCTGGGAGCCACTTCGTCGCCCATAAGCATTGAGAAGATGTGGTCTGCTTCCATGGCGTTTTCTATTTGTACTTGTCTCAAGGTGCGGTGTGCAGGGTCCATGGTCGTTTCCCATAATTGTTCTGGGTTCATCTCACCAAGACCTTTGTAACGCTGTACCGACACTGACTTGTCGGTACCGTTTTTCGATATCTCAGCGAATGCCGTAATGCGTTCATCATCGTTCCAGCAGTAGCGGATGGCTTTTGTCCCTTTCTTGATGAGGTAGAGCGGTGGGGTGGCGCAATAGACATAGCCGTTTTCTATAAGTTCGCGCATGTAGCGGAAGAAGAAAGTCAAGATTAAGGTTGTAATGTGGCTGCCGTCCACATCGGCATCGGTCATGATGATGATTTTGTGGTAGCGCAGTTTGTCCAGATTCAGTGCTTGGCTGTCTTCTTCTGTTCCTATTGTAACGCCGAGTGCGGTGTAAATGTTTCTGATCTCATCGCTGTCGAAAACGCGGTGTGACATGGCTTTCTCCACATTGAGTATCTTACCACGCAGAGGGAGTATCGCTTGGAAAGCACGGTCGCGACCTTGTTTTGCCGATCCGCCGGCCGAGTCGCCCTCAACGAGGTAGAGTTCTGTCTTGGATGGGTCGCGTTCCGAGCAGTCAGCCAGTTTACCGGGAAGGCTGAATCCTGACAGGACACCTTTGCGTTGCACAGTCTCGCGGGCTTTGCGTGCTGCTTGACGTGCTTGTGCAGCCAACACTATCTTGTCGAAGATGATTTTTGCCTCTTTTGGATGTTCCTCAAGATAGTCCGACAATTGCTGCCCTACTATTGAGTTGACTATGCCCATAACCTCGTCGTTGCCAAGCTTGGTCTTGGTCTGGCCTTCAAATTGAGGCTCTGGCACCTTGACTGAAATGACTGCTGTGAGGCCTTCGCGGAAGTCGTCGGGCGATATCTTAACTTTCGATTTCTCAAGTTTCTCCGACAAACCGCTCTTCTCAACGTAAGCGTTGAACGAACGTGTGAGGCCCGAACGGAAACCTTGAAGGTGTGTCCCTCCTTCTATGGTGTTGATGTTGTTTACGTATGAGTGAAGATTTTCTTTGTATTCGTCGTTGTATTCAAGAGAAATCTCTACAGGCACGTCGTTTTTCTCGCCTTGAATGTATATGGGTTCGGGTATGAGCTTGTTGCGGTTTGCATCGAGATATGATATGAAGTCGTTCAAGCCATTGTCGGAATGGAAGGTGTTGCTCTTGAAGCTGCCGTCTTCATTTTTTACGCGCTCATCGGTGAGTATTATGGTTATGCCTTTGTTCAGGTATGCCAACTCGCGCATTCGGTTTTCAAGCGTTCCGTATTCGTATTCCGTAGCAAAGAAGATGGTGTCGTCGGGTTTGAATGTTATGCGAGTCCCGTTCTTGTCGCTCTCGCCAACCACCTTGACGGGATACAACGGCTTGCCGAATGCGTATTCTTGCTTGAAGACCTTGCCTTCGCGATACACTTCTGCTGTAAGGTGTGATGACAAGGCGTTGACACAGCTGACGCCTACGCCATGCAGACCACCCGATACTTTGTATGAGCCTTTGTCGAACTTGCCGCCAGCGTGAAGAACTGTCATGACGACTTCCAAGGCCGAACGCTTCTCTTTTTCGTGCATGCCTGTTGGAATGCCACGACCGTTGTCAAGCACGCTGATGGAATTGTCTTCCAAAATGTTGACATATATTGTGTTGCAATATCCTGCCATCGCTTCGTCAATGGAGTTGTCGACAACTTCGTAAACCAAATGGTGAAGACCACGTATGTGAACGTCTCCGATATACATCGCGGGGCGTTTGCGCACTGCTTCAAGGCCTTCCAAAACCTGTATATTGTTCGCACCATATTCAGTTGCGGCCAATTCTCTTTTCTCTTCCTCAGTCATTGTTAGTCATGTAAATTTTCGGCTTGCAAAGGTAATGATTTTTTTTTGAAAAAAAAACCAAATATCACCTATTTTTTAAGATAAAAAAATGGGACTGCTAAAGTCCCATTGTGTTTCATTTCAAATTATGTGTGATTGGATTTCTGCCCTTTCTGACACATTCTTTTCCTTAGAATGAAAAATACATTGACAGACTTACGCTGTTACTTGAGAAGTCAAAGCCAAAGCCGTTGGTATTGTTCAATCCGTTGTGTTTGAATCCCAGAAAACCCAAACGAGCTGCAAGCACTGCCTTGTCGCAGAATGAGTAAGCGAAACCAGGATAAACACCTACGTCAACAGAGTGGGCGTCGGTTTTGATTGATGTGTTGCGGTCCAGATTCTTGACTGATGCATTATAACTGTAATTCACGGCACCGTCAACAAAGAAAGAAGCTTTGCCTATTTGGACGAATTTGTAGCGTGCATAAGGCTGGATGAAGAATGAGTGGGTGCTAACGTCCGAATCGGTGTTAAATGACCCGCTATAGCCTATTGCTGCGGCTACACCCCATTTTTCGTTGAAGTCATAACCTGCCTCAGGGGCAAGAACGAGACTGTGAATGCCACCATTAGCTTCTTTTACCTTTTCATAAAAATATGAAACTCTTCCACCTGCCCAAAAGCCTTGTGCTGAGGCTGCTACTGCTGCCATAAGAAATGCTGCAACAAAAAGTAATTTTTTCATGTCTGTTATTTTTTTAATGTTGGTTATTCTGTTTTTTCTTTTTCTTCCGCAACTTCTGTGCCAATTAGCGGATTCTCGGTTCTCCCGTAGATGTCGTATGATATGTTTTCTGTGTTCCACTTGTCTTTGGGCTGGTTTTCGCCGCTGGGATAGCCTATTGCTATCATGCTCAGTGGAACTATATGTTCAGGTGCGCCTATCACTTCCGAAACAGCCAAGCAACGTTCTATGCCCGGGTAAAGGCCTGTCCACACTGCTCCAAGTCCCATGGCGTGGGCGGCGAGAAGTATGTTTTCGGTGGCTGCAGAGCAGTCTTGAATCCAAAAGTCGCAAGCATTGCCCTCAAGAGCCTTCTTCATGTTGCCACAGACAATTATTGCCAATGGAGCCGATTCGAGCATCTTGGCATGCGGGTTGGCTTGCGATAGAGCATTGAGTTGTTCTCTTTCGGTCACAACAACAAAGTGCCAAGGTTGTTTGTTTACCGCCGATGGCGCCGACATGCCTGCACGTAGCATATTCTCTATCTTGCAAGCCTCAACGGTCTGGCCAGTGTAACTGCGTACCGATGTGCGGGTGAATATGTTGATAAGCACTATCTCTTCGTCTGTCTTTTGTGGCTCTATTGGCTTGTCGTTGCAGCATGAACTTATGCCTATTACGCAACTAAAAATGATAACTAATCTTGTTAATATGTTGGTTTTCATCTTTTTATGTGTTTTTCTTGGTCTTCTGACTGGCAAAATTACTTTTTTTTTTTGATTATCATCTGATTTTTGTTATGTTTTGTAAAAAATAAAGATAATTGTTTCAAATTGAAAAATATTCATTATTTTTGTCGTTTGTAACTGACAATTTAAGAAGATAAATAAACTCACAATCCTGGAATGGCGGATTTAAAATAGTGTAAAAAAATGAGAAAAGTTGCTTTGATTACTGGTATAACAGGTCAGGACGGTTCGTTCTTGGCCGAGTTTCTTTTGGAAAAAGACTATGATGTGCATGGCATCATACGACGTTCATCTTCATTCAACACTGCACGCATTGAGCATCTCTATCTTGACGAATGGGTGCGTGATATGCACAACAAGAGGACTATCGAGTTGCACTATGGCGACATGACCGATTCGTCATCGCTTGTGCGTATTATACAAAAGGTTCAGCCTGACGAGATTTACAACCTTGCCGCTCAATCGCATGTGAAGGTGAGTTTCGACTGTCCTGAATATACTGCAGAGGCTGATGCTGTTGGTACTTTGCGTCTTTTGGAAGCGGTACGCATTCTTGGCATGGAAAAGAAATGCAGAATTTATCAGGCATCCACTTCCGAGTTGTTCGGCAAAGTGCAGGAAGTGCCTCAAAAGGAAACTACCCCATTCTACCCACGCAGCCCTTATGGCGTGGCAAAACAATACGGCTTTTGGATAACAAAGAATTATCGCGAATCGTATGGCATGTATGCTTGCAATGGCATCCTTTTCAATCATGAGAGCGAAAGGCGTGGCGAGACATTCGTCACACGCAAGATAACCATTGCGGCTTGCCGTATAGCACAGGGATTTCAAAAGAAGTTGTATCTCGGAAATCTTAACGCATTGCGTGACTGGGGCTATGCCAAAGACTATGTGGAGTGCATGTGGTTGATATTGCAGCAACCCGAACCTGATGACTTTGTTATAGCAACTGGTGAGTATCACTCGGTACGCGAATTTACTACATTGGCATTCAAACATGTTGGCATCGACCTCGAATGGAAGGGCAAAGGCGTTGATGAGAAAGGCTTTGACAAGGCAACAGGAAAAATCCTTGTCGAGGTTGACCCGAAATATTTCCGTCCAGCCGAAGTGGAACAACTGCTTGGCGATCCCTCCAAGGCCAAAACAAAACTAGGATGGAACCCGTGCAAGACTCCTTTCAATGAACTTGTACGCATAATGATGGAACATGACATGAAGTTCGTGAGGAAGTTATACCTCAAAGTTCAGTTGGAGGATTGAGAGCTCCTTAAAATCAGCAACATACGCAACAGTTATTCTGAAAAATACCTTAATATTGAATATTATTTATCATAAAAAAGAAATGGTGTCAAGTTATGGATGATATTTTGATAAATAGGCGGGGGGGGACGCATAGAATACATAGACGCTCTTCGCGGATTCACAATGATTCTTGTAGTTATGGCTCACGTTTGTACATTTAGTTTTAATACAAGCTCTGAGATTTTGAGCTTTTTTACTGTTTTTCGCATGCCATTATTCTTTACAATAAGCGGCTTTGTGCTATATAAGCCCCAAATGGTATTCGATGGCACAAATCTTATAGTTTTTTTAAAGAAGAAGTTCAGAATCCAAATAGTTCCAACTGTTGTGTTTTTTGTTCTATATGAGTGGATAGTCGTCAATGATTTCATGGGTGGGCTTTTTTCTGGAGCTAAGCATGGCTACTGGTTTACGTTAGCGTTGTTTTACTACTTCGTTATTTATGCACTAATCAAGTATTTCTGTTCGCGAGTCAAGTCAAATAATATCGCAGAAAATGCTATTCTTATTATTATGGGCATTATTCTATATGTATTACCTAAATCCTTACATATATTTTTTGGTTTCGATTCATCTACTGGAGATTTATTTAGCATATCTGAATTATGCTATTTCATATTCTTTGTATTAGGGATACTCATTAGAAGATACTACAACACTTTTGTTGTTTTGTTGAATAAGTCAGCATTTGTTACTACATTAATATGCGTTAATATATTAGGCTACTTTATTTATTCTAAATATCAGTTTAATGAAGTAATAAAGTTTGTGTTCTATTTCGTCCTAAGAATCAGTGGAGTAATTATGGCGATAGCATTTTTCTTCAGATACGAAGATTCTTTTTCCTCAACAAAGAGTTTAGGGCGTATTTTACAATTTATTGGACGAAGGACTCTTGACATCTACCTTCTGCACTATTTCATTCTTCCTTGCGGGATGCAATCTCTTATCAGCAGTCTTGACGTAAATTCAATGCCCTTTATATATTTCTTTATTGTTTTTCTGATGGCTGCACTTGTAATAGCTTTCTGTCTTGCCATAAGTTGCCTTTTACGCACAAGTCCTATTTTGGCTCATTGGCTGTTTGGTGCTAAAAAATAAAATGTCAATATCAAATTTGTAATAGTATGAACAAAGACAATAAAATATATGTAGCAGGCCACCGCGGAATGGTAGGCTCTGCCATAGTCCGTGAGCTGCAACGACAAGGCTACACGAACATCATAACAAGAACACACAAGGAACTGGACCTCATCAACCAGGCCGCTGTAAACGAATTCTTTGAGACGGAAAAACCCGAATACGTCTTCATGCCCGCTGGCAAGGTGGGCGGCATCATCGCCAAGCAAAACGACAAGGCTGGTTTCCTCTACGAGAACGAGATGATGGCCGTGAACATGATTCATGCTGCATGGAAGAATGGCGTGAAGAAGTTCGAATACCTCGGCTCGTCGTGCATCTATCCACGCATGGCACCCCAACCCATGACCGAAGACTGCCTGCTGACTTCCGCCTTGGAACAGACCAACGAAGGCTATGCCTTGGCAAAAATCAGCGGGCTGAAATACTGCGAGTACCTCAACAAACAGTATGGTGTCGGCTTCATCAGCCTGATGCCCACCAACCTCTATGGTCCGAACGACAACTACCACCCCGAGCACAGCCATGTGTTGCCTGCCCTTATCCGCCGCTTCCACGAAGCCAAGGTGAACGGCTTGAAAGAAGTGACCTGCTGGGGCGACGGATCGCCACTGCGCGAGTTCCTCTATGTCGATGACTTAGCCAACCTCTGCGTCTTCCTGATGAACAACTATTCGGGCAACGAGACCGTCAACGCAGGCACGGGCAAGGAACTCACCATCAAGGCTTTGACCGAAATGGTCGCCAAAGTCGTGGGCTACGAAGGCGCAATCAAGTGGGACACCACACGGCCTAACCGCACACCTCGCAAACTGCTCGATGTGAGCAAGGCCAAGAGCCTCGGCTGGACTTACAAGACCGAACTCGAAGACGGCATACGTCTCGCTTACGAAGACTTCTTACATAACCCAATGCGTGCCGAACGATGAAACGATACTGCCAAACCCTCACCCTCGTTGACGACGAGGCCTTGATTGAGAAATATGTAGAGGTGCACAGCCATGTGTGGCCCGAGATCATCGCGGGTCAACATCAAGTCGGCATCATCTCGATGGAGATATACAGGAACGGTCGCCAGCTCTTCATGATTGTCGATACCATTGACGATTTCGACTGGGAACGCGACATGGCACGCTTGGCCACCCTGCCTCGCCAAGCCGAATGGGAAGCTTACGTGGCACAGTTCCAAGGCTGCGACCCTAACGCTCCTTCGGCCGAGAAGTGGAAACTGATGGAACAAATTTTCGACTCGGAAAGATAAAAATATATATAGCGCAAGCGCTAGAAATCTCTGTGGAAATCAAGGTGAGGAAATTTCTCTTTAATGGATTTTCTCCTATGTTTTC
>JAZLGA010000047.1:0-14201 GCA_045616045.1 Bacteroidales bacterium
GACTCGCAGGATGCCTCGTCGGGAAAACGTTGGGTAAATTCAAACAACTTCATCTTGCAGTGGAATTTCAAATTTGGTGCAAAGATAAGCATTTCCTGCGATTCAGCCAAATTTTTAGTCGGTTAATTGCGGATAATCATAAAAAATTATAAATATCCGTCATTTTATTCGGAAAAAAGCTGTAATTTTACGCAGTTTTAGCTATTGGATAACAATATAATCTGCAAGATATGAATACAATCAAAGAATTAGAGCCCAGTTTGGTGTGGAACAACTTCCACAGCCTGACACAAATTCCCCGGCCATCGAAAAAAGAGGCCAAAGTCATTGCCTTCATGAAAAAATGGGGAGAAGAACACGGATTGGAGACCATCGTTGAAGAATGCGGAAACATCATCATTCGCAAGCCTGCCACCCCAGGCATGGAAAACCGCAAAGGTGTGATACTTCAGGCCCACCTCGATATGGTTCCACAAAAAAACGCCGACAAGGTCCATGATTTTGAGAACGACCCCATAGAGACCCATATTGAAAATGGATGGGTAAAAGCCAATGGCACAACCTTAGGAGCCGACAACGGCATTGGTGCTGCCGCCGCAATGGCTGTCCTTGAGGCGACCAACATTGAGCACGGCCCCGTCGAAGCTCTTTTCACCATTGACGAAGAGACAGGCATGACAGGAGCAAACAAGCTTCAACCCGGACTACTTAAAGGTGACATTCTGATGAACATGGACTCGGAGACTGAAGGTGAGCTTTATGTTGGATGCGCTGGCGGCATTGACACCATCGGCACATTCAGTCCCAAGTTTGAGCAAACCCCAGCCAATGCAGCAGCATTCCGCATCTTTGTGAAAGGCCTTAAAGGCGGACACTCGGGAATGGACATAAACCTTGGCCGCGCCAATGCCAACAAAGTCATCAACACATTGTTGCTAATGGCAGCAGAGAAATTCGGTCTTCGTCTTGCCACTATCGATGGAGGCAGTCTCCGCAACGCAATACCACGCGAAGCAGAAGCCATAGTGGTCGTCCCTGAAGACAAAAAAGACGCTTTTGTTGAATACGTTAAAGAGTTTGAAACCATAACAAAAGACGAATTTGACGGCATTGAACCCGACCTTGCAATACTTTGCGCCACCTCCGACATGCCAAGCCAGGTCATTGACACAGAGACACAAGACAAGATGTTTGGCGCAATAGCAAAATATCCAAACGGTGTCATCGCCATGTCACCCGACTTTGAAGGCACCGTTGAGACATCAAGCAACCTTGCAACAATAAAGATGGACAACGGCAAGATTATGACGGCAGCTCTCACACGCAGCCTTGTCGATTCAAGCAAAGACATACTGGCCGAACAAATACGCAAAAACCTCATTGACAATGGGGCAGAAGCTTATTCTACAGGCGATTATCCAGGATGGAGACCTAACATAAATTCGCCTATCCTTAATACAATGAAAGAAATCTACAAAAACAAATTCGGCAAAGAAGCAAAAATCATGGTAATTCACGCCGGACTTGAATGTGGAATACTTGGTTCAAAATATCCACACTGGGACATGATTTCTTTCGGCCCTACATTGGTGCACCCACACTCACCAGACGAAGCTCTCAATATTGAAAGCGTCCCGAAATTCTGGGATTTTGTAGTGGAAACACTCAAAAACGTACCTGAAAAACAAGCGTTCGCAAATAATTAATCACATAATAATCAACGGATTATGAGTCAAATATCATATCCGTTGTTTTTTTTTGGTTTAAAAGTTTGCAACTATATAAAATATATGTAATTTTGCAGTCCGAAAAGCAAAGAAGATAGTAAGACAAAAAAATAAAGGAAAAGAGAGATGAAACGTACTTATCAACCATCGAACAGAAAACGTAGAAACAAGCATGGTTTCAGAGAGAGAATGTCAACTGCCAATGGCCGCAAAGTTTTAGCAAGAAGAAGAGCCAAGGGTAGAAAAAAACTTACAGTTTCTGACGAATATTAAAATTAGAAGCCGTTTCTATTTCTTATTTAAGGTACAGCAGAAGACAACCCATTTAGGATTGCCTTCTGTTTTGTTGTGTCTTGAAAACGCTTATTCATCAATTTGAACTATTGTGCAGTACTTTTATTTTCCTATATTTGCACTATAAACCCAACAAGCTATGACAGAACATCAACAGCATCAGGCAGCACAAGGTTTCGCCAATTTTTGGAAAAACCGTGGCGATGAAAAAAGCGAAACGCAACAGTTTTGGATGTCGTTGCTCCACTCGGTGTTTGGGGTGGAAGAACCTCAGAAATTTATCGAATTCGAGAAGCGCGTACAGCTTGCCCATGTGAGTTTCATTGATGCGTATATCGAATCCACAAAAGTCCTGATTGAGCAAAAGAGTTTTGACATCGACTTGCACAAAGGCTACAAACAAAGCGACGGTTCGATGCTTACGCCTTTCCAACAGGCCAAGCGCTATGCCAACGAACTTCCGTATTCGCTTCGCCCGCGCTGGGTGGTGGTGAGTAATTTCCAGTCGTTTTTAGTCTATGACATGGAAAATCCAAACGGCGAACCTTTTGAGATTCTTTTGGAAAACCTTGAGAAGGAATACTACCGACTTTCGTTTTTGACTGATACGGGAAACGCCCATTTGAAAAGGGAAATGGAGGTGAGCATCAAGGCAGGCGATTTGGTCGGGAAGATCTATGACGCCTTGTTGATTCAATACAAGGATGCCAACAACGCCGAGACGCTCCGAAGTCTGAACATACTCTGCGTTCGGATAGTGTTCTGCCTGTATGCCGAAGATGCGGGCGTGTTCGGAAAACGGAACATGTTCCATGATTACATGTCGGAATTCGATGCACGCAATTTTCGCCGTGCGCTGATGGATTTATTCCAAGTACTTGATACGCAAATTGATAAACGAGACCCATATTTAGATGAGGCATTGTCCGCATTTCCGTATGTGAATGGCGGTCTTTTTACTGACAGCGACATTGAAATTCCGAATTTCACCGACGATTTGCGCACCTTGATTCTTACCAAGGCTTCGGACGATTTCGACTGGAGCGAAATCAGCCCTACCATTTTCGGGGCAGTTTTTGAATCGACATTGA
Source organism: Bacteroidales bacterium (assembly GCA_045616045.1). Classification (GTDB taxonomy): domain Bacteria; phylum Bacteroidota; class Bacteroidia; order Bacteroidales; family F082; genus Limimorpha. The sequence continues at coordinate 3,113 of JAZLGA010000047.1, forward strand.
ACCCCGAAACACGCCGCACGGGTGGAATGCACTATACCTCCATCGAGAACATCCACAAGGTGATTGACCCGCTGTTTTTGAACGGTTTGCGCGGCGAATTGGACGAAATCAAAGCCGAGAGTGTTGAGAAAGTGAGAATGAAACGCGCAGCGGACTTTCAGGGAAAACTGTCGAAGCTGAGATTTTTGGACCCTGCATGCGGAAGTGGCAACTTCTTGACAGAGACCTATTTGTCGCTCCGCCGTTTGGAAAACGAAGCCATTCGCATTCAGACGAAAGGCCAAGTCCGTTTGGGCTTCGAGGAAACCAATCCTGTTCGGGTTTCCATTCATCAGTTTTACGGCATCGAAATCAACGATTTTGCGGTTGCAACCGCCACCACGGCCTTGTGGATTGCCGAAAGCCAGATGCTGAAAGAGACTTCATCCATTGTGGATTTCGACCTGGATATGCTGCCCCTGAAAACCTATCATAACATCAAGGAAGGCAATGCTTTACGCGTGCCGTGGACGGAATGGGAAGTAATCGATGAGCCGCATCAGGTGGTGATTGCAAGCCAAACCTACGTCTATCCGAAACACGAATTGTCTGAATCAATTGTCGGCGAGCCAGTGGTGCGATACGGCAACATCGATTTGTACACAGACGAAATCCACCTCAATCCAAATGGGAAAGAACCTGAGTTCTATCACGTTGATTTCGATTACATTATGGGCAATCCACCTTTTGTGGGCTACTCGTTACAAAGCAAGGAACAAAAGCAGGATTTGATTGATTTGTTCGGCAAAAAGTGGAAAAATGTCGGCAAGTTGGACTATGTGTCGGGATGGTATCTGAAGGCAGCAAAACTGATGCGCAATTCCAACATCCACACGGCTTTGGTATCCACAAACAGCATCACGCAAGGCGAGCAGGTTGCTAACCTTTGGAGGCCTTTGTTTGAGGGATACGGAATGCAGATTGATTTCGCCTACCGCACTTTCCGCTGGGACAGCGAATCCACGTTGAAGGCCCATGTTCATTGCGTAATCATCGGTTTTTCAAAATGCGTAAACGAAACAAAAACCATTTTCACAGAATCCGGCAATCCAATTCAAGCCAACAACATCAATCCTTATCTGATTGACGCACCAACGGTTTGGATTGAAAGCCGAACTAAATCATTGTGCGATGTGCCGCAGATGATTTATGGTAATAAGCCAGTAGATGGTGGCTTCCTATTTTTGACTGAAAGTGAAAAGAGTGAATTCCTAAAAAAAGAACCAACATTAGAAAAATTCATTCGACAGATTTTTGGCTCTGAAGAATACATAAACAACAAGAAAAGATATTGTTTGTGGCTTGTCGGTGCAAGTCCAATGGGATTGCGGAAAAGTCCATTGATAATGGAAAGAATTGAAAATGTGCGGAAATATCGTTTGAACAGCACTAAAGAAGCGACGCGACGAGATGCTGATACTCCAACTTTATTCCAAGAAATAAGACATCCAAATTCGGATTATATAATCGTTCCAAGGGTATCTTCGGAAAACAGAAGATATGTTCCAATGGGATTTGTGACTCCAGATATTATCGTAAGCGATGCGGTTCAAATCATTCCCAATGCCACCCTCTATCATTTCAGCATCCTGACCTCAAACGTTCACATGGCATGGATGCGCGTGGTCTGTGGCAGACTGAAATCGGATTACCGCTATTCAAAGGACATTGTTTATAACAATTTCCCGTGGCCGAATCCAACCGAGCAGCAAAAGCAGAAAATAGAACAGACAGCGCAGGCCATTTTGGATGCGAGAAACCTTTATCCTGAATGTTCGCTTGCCGATTTGTACGATGAAGCAACCATGCCACCCGAACTGCGCAAAGCCCATAAGGAAAACGACCATGCCGTGATGGCTGCCTACGGTTTCAGCACGAAGATGACTGAAAGCAAGTGTGTTGCCGAACTGATGCGTCTGTATGGTGAAATATCGAAAGGGCAATAAGCTGCCGCTTGTATAGTATAGTCTGTGACAAGCCAAAAACTTTTGGCTATAAATTCCGCCGTTCTCTCATTGAACAGCAATATAATTCCAAAGTCAACATTTATTTGCACCGATAAACAATTTCCTCGCCCCTGCGAGCCAAGTGCATTCTCTCACGTTGGTCTTCGGGGAGTTCGTAATAAAGCCGGTCTTCTTCGACTTGGAAACCAGCTTTGCGCAACACCTCAGCATAGTCGCGGCCAAACTGACGCACATGGTCGTATTGGCCAAACAAGCGTTCGCGCTCCTTCGGGTCGGTTATGCTTGGGTCTTCGAAAGTATCCACATCAGGATTGATAGGAACCAGAAGAATCGCCCAACCGCCAGGTTTCAGAATGCGCTTGATTTCGGCAAAAGCCTTGTTTGCATCGCTCACATGTTCGAGGACATGGTTACAAATCACGACATCAAAAGTATTGTCAGGTTGGTTAATGTCAGTCACATCCAAATGCAAGTCGGCAATAGGCGAATCAATATCAGCTGTAGTATAATCAAGATTCTTCAAGGCACGGAAACGCTTCAGGAAAGGTTGTTCGGGCGCAAAATGCAGCACCTTCAGCGGTGCAGTGAAGAAATCGGTCTTGCGCTCCAAATAAAGCCACAAAAGCCTATGCCGTTCCAACGAAAGGCACTTTGGGCAAAGACGATTATCTTTTGCCTCTCCGTATCCGTATGGCAAAAACTTGCGGAAATGGCTGCCGCAAACAGGGCATTCGACATTGTTGCCAATATAGAAAGGACGTATCAGCACACTAAAAAGGTAACTGAGCTTTATCAGCCATTGGCGCGGAAATATGCGCGTCGCCAAACTTATCAACTTCTTCATAACACACTAATTTAATCATGCTGCCGATATAACAGCACTAGTCATCTTTGACCATGAGTATTTTTGTTCTTCAACATTTATGCTTAGCTCAATTTTTTTCTTTCTTGCTTCCATTATAGAAACTATCAATGGTGTCGGGGTTAAGTTTGCGCAACTGACGGGTCACCTCAATCCTATTGAACGTATTGGCCGTATTCGGTTTTCTTTTTATCACAAGGCTTTGCGGCGGAGCAGAATTATAATATTGTGTTTTTTCTGAAAACATAAATCCAGGATGCTGCAAGATAAAAGTACATATCTCAACTTCATGGCCATCGGCAACGAATTGGCAAGCCAGACGTTCGTTATATGTTGCTATTCCTCCCCTATAAGGAAGCGCAGTATCCCAAATGACAATCTTCATCAATTTAAATTTTCTGCAAAATTACGAAATTATTGTTTCAACAATAATATTTTGCCATCAATGGGCACGAGCATGGGGCACAAAAAAAAAAGACAGATTCCCAAAATGATGTGAATCTGTCTTTAAGTTATCAAAACAAGTCAGATCAATCATAGTCACCCCAACTGCGGCATGCGCCTTTGAGCAACTTCTTTATGGGGAACATCACTGATGCTGTAACCTCAAAGCTCTGTGTATGACGTGTTCCAACGGGGTCATAGACAAGGTCGCCAAGTCCAAGTTGTTCCTGGACATCAACGGAACCGTCTTCTTTGAGTTTCTCTTGAGGTGAGAAAGAGTCGATAAAGCCATAATTATAGGCGACTTCAAACTTGAAGATGAAATAATAGTGGCGAGTGATGTAACGCCACCACACACCTGCTCCAACAGCAAGGCCCACGTCCAATTTCTTCATATTGGCCTCACCCACATCGGCTGTGGCTTCATATACATTTTTGGTTTCGGCGATGTCTTCATTGCCAACAGGCCATGTGACATAATGTTTTTTCCAATTCAGTGTCCCACCCATAATGTATGACACAGTAGGAGCCACCATAAAATAAGGCTTTAGGTTTTCTTGGGTACTGAAATAGAAAGTGAGCGGTATTCTACCTTCGAGGCAGTTCAGCGTTGAATGATATTCATTTTTGGTATATCCCGTTTGTGTATAGCTTGTAAGGAACACGTGGTCGTAAGTCATATTCGTTCCGCGTATCGCATACAAAGCTTCCAGACCGATTGTGAAATGACCACCAAGGGGGTAGCCGTGGGGATTGGGGCAATATTCTACTACAAGACCACCAACGGGGCCAAAATGAAAGTTATGCTTTGGCACGTGCAAGTTAGACCAAATTTGGTCGTTTATGAGCAAGCCTCCTTTAACACCCACATTCCATGTCGAATAGTCCATTACGATTTGAGGTGAGCTTATAGCCCTGTTGAAACGTTGCGCATTAACTGACAAAGAAAACACTGACACCAATGTTAATGCAAATATGATTGATATTTTTCTCATCTCATTCAGATATTTAAAGATTCAACTTTTCAGACCGTCTCACTTTAGTCGTTGTACCATGTTTCGTATTCAGATATACCATCGGTATCCTTGAATATGAATATTGTTCCTTCAGGATAAACGTTATCCGGCACTTCTTCATTATATCTGACTATCTTATAGCCATACATATAATCATGAATGCCGTCTTCGGCAATCTTTCCAGTCATTATGACGGCATGGGTTGGGGTACCGCCCGTCGTTGTGGTTTCATAATAATAGGCGGTAAAAGTTTTATCGTCGCCTATGATATATACGGGATAAATGTCGTGAGTAACTATTTCTTCGGAGCTCTTGCTAAGATATTCAGCAATGGCAATGTATTGTCTTGTGAATTTATGGTAGTGAATGACGGGCGTTTGTTGTCCAGGCTGTGGGGCGTAGGGTGTGTCAAGGTTTGTGGCAACGTATGTGTGCTGCGATTTGAACTCCAGGCCATCCAATTTTGGTGGCATGTCACCAAAGTTGACATTTTCTTCACCGAAAAGCTCCAAAAGGTCCATCGGCAAATACTCCGTCAAGAGAGGAATAACCTGAGGATCAGGATAAACTATTGTCGATGTGTCATTCTTTGTGCACGATGACATGCAGAATGAGGCTAAAATGATTCCTATTCCCAAAAGTATTTTCTTCATAATTATATTCTTTTATGCAATCCGCACCTGACTGATTTCAAACCCGCAAGCACGCAATAGCATACGTTTCTACAATTGCGCAAATATACAAACTTTGCGTAAAGCCCCACACAATTTTATCATTTTTTCTGTGTTTTCTATGTTTTTTGTTTAAACTATGCCGGTAAAACCCAAAAAAGCCATAGCAAGGATTCCCGCCGTTATAAGGGCTATTGGAGTGCCTTTCATGCCTTTGGGCACCTCCATAAGTTCAAGGTGTTCACGAATGCCCGAGAATATTATCAAAGCCAAGGCAAAACCAGCTGCAGTGCCTGCGGCATATACCACCGACTCGCCCAAACTCAATATATGACTCTCAACGCCCTTGAAAGCGAATTCCTTTGTGACAACATTGATAGAAACTCCAAGAACTGCGCAATTGGTGGTGATAAGTGGTAAGAACACTCCCAACGCAGCATAAAGTGAAGGGCTTATTTTCTTCAATATTATCTCAACCATCTGCACCAAGGCTGCTATGACAAGGATAAAAGCTATGGTTTGCAGGAACTTGTCAAGTCCAAAAGGTATGAGCAGATATTGATTCACAATCCAAGTGACTAAAGTGGACAAGGTGAGTACAAAGATGACTGCCGCTCCCATTCCCAATGCAGTTGATGTTTTTTTGGATGTTCCCAAAAAAGGACATATTCCCAAAAACTGGGAGAAAATCACATTGTTGACCAATATGGTTGACAATATTATCAAAATGTATTTCATACCTCTTGTTATTTAGTTTTGTTCAACTTATTTATTATAGCGATAAGAAAGCCAAGGGCTATGAATGCGCCTGGAGGCAGTACAAACAAAAGTATTGTTTCGGCCGATTCAGGCACAAAGCGCCATCCGAATATGGAGCCGTTTCCCAAAATCTCACGTATGCAACCCAACAGTGTCAAGGCGAAGGTGAACCCCAAGCCCATGCCCATTCCATCGAGTATTGAAGGCCAGACAGGATTTTTGGATGCAAAAGCCTCAGCGCGGCCCAAAACTATGCAGTTTACAACAATAAGGGGAATGAAGAGTCCCAATGTCTTGTAAACGTTCGGAACGAAAGCCTGCATAACCAGCTGCACTATGGTAACAAACGATGCTATCACCACAATGAAGCATGGTATTCTGACCTTGTCGGGTATGAAATTCTTTAGCAGAGAAATGCTCAAATTCGACATTATCAGGACAAATGTAGTAGCCAGGCCCATCGACATACCATTAATGGCACTTGTGGTGGTTGCCAATGTCGGACAGCAACCCAGTAATAGCACCAAGATTGGGTTTTCCTTGACGAGACCCTTGGTGAACACTTTCAAATTATTACTCATTGTCATTTCCTCCTTTCATTAGTCTTTCTTTGTTGGCCTTGAAACCGTCGCAGGCCGTCTTTACTGCGTCAGAGAATGCTCTTGAGCTAATCGTTGCGGCGGTAATGGCGTCCACATCTCCGCCATCTTTTTTAACTTGCAGTTTATAGCCATCATCAGGGTTCTTGCCATTGAATTGGTCCTTGAATTTGGCATTTGTCATATTTGCACCCAAGCCTGGAGTTTCGTTCTGTGAAAGCACCGACACTTTGTTAATGGTACCGTCGGCCAGAAGGCCAACCATAAGTTCTATCTTGCCGCTAAAGCCTTTGTTGGTGAACGACTTTACAGCAGCACCGACACACTTACCGTCGGCGTCGTATGCCATATTATACACTATGCCATCAACAGTATCGGCTTTGAATTCTTTTATAGACTGTCCTTCTTTCTTGAGGACTTCGCTCATGGCAGTTTCGTTTTTGAGTTTCTCCACTTCGTCGATTTTGTCTTTCGTAATGCCATATACCAGTCCAATTATCCCACCCGATACGGCGGCAATAACCAACAGACTGACGAGCATATTTACCAATGTTGATTCTTTTTTTGCCATGACTTTAATTCTTTTTAGGTTCAACACTTCCAGGTTTTACACCAAAGCGTTTTGGATGGAATCCCCTATTTATTAGAGGGGTAAAGGCGTTCATAATAAGGATTGCAAAGGACACGCCTTCAGGATATGCGCCCCATAGCCTTATCACAACGGTTATAACACCTATTCCTATGCCGAATATTACCTTGCCCCATATTGTCATCGGCGAAGTCACCATGTCTGTTGCCATAAAGAAGGCTCCCAAGATGAGACCGCCACTTATTATATGAAATATTGGGTTAATGTAATCCTCAGGATTGACGAGATGACATATTCCGGCAAAAGCGAACACAGTACCTATTATGGCTATTGGTGTTTGCCAATCGATGACTTTTTTGATGATGAGGAACAAAGCACCCAGCAACAGAGCAATGGCACAAACCTCGCCAAAAGCGCCACCTCGGTTGCCTAGCACCATATCAGCATAACGCGGCAAGTCACCCGAACTGACAACCTCATCAACAGTACGGCCGTTTTTCACACCTTCCTTCAGGACACTGAGTGGAGTGGCACCTGTAAAGGCATCGGCAAGAACATCCCCGCCAAAAATGGGGTTTGCCTTTGGCCATTGTGTCATGGCAGTCGGGAAAGAGATAAGCATGAAGACACGACCAACCAAGGCTGGGTTGAATGGGTTTTTACCCAAGCCTCCAAATGACATCTTCCCTACTCCAATAGCAACGAGACTGCAAACAACAACCATCCATGAGGGAAGGCTTGCCGGAACATTAAAGGCAAGCAAAAGTCCTGTAAGGGCAGCCGAGTAGTCGTTTATGGTTGTTGGGACTTTAAGCATAAACTTCTGTATCAGCCATTCGGCCAAAACACATGTGCCGACAGACAGAATAGTAATCCTAAGCGCATCCCAGCCAAAATAGTATATTGCAGCCAAGAAAGCTGGCATCAGGGATAGGATGACATAAATCATTATTTTCTGTGTGCTCTCTTTACCGTGAACATGGGGAGAGCCTGATATGGTTATCTGATTATTCATCTTTTTTCTATTATTTCTGGTTTCTTGAACGTATTATTGCACCTGTTTTTGCTTTGCCATAACGTATATAGTCGAGCAAGGGTATGTTTGCCGGACAGGTGAACTCGCATGAACCGCATTCTATGCAGTCCATGATATGGCTCTTTTCTGTCTCGTCAAACATATTAAGACGTGCCTGGCGATTAAGGAGATATGGTTCCAATCCCATAGGACAAGCCGACATGCATTTGCCGCAACGTATGCAGTTGCCCACATTGCGTGGTTGGGCCTCCTTTACCGACATAAGCAATATGCCCGAGGTACCTTTCATAACAGGGAATGTGGCCACAGAGACCGCCTTGCCCATCATAGGACCTCCATTAATGATGTTGGCAGTGTCTTCAGGCAAACCTCCAGCTGCCTCTATCAACAAATTGGCTGGTGTTCCAAAACGAACCAGGAAGTTGGAAGGATTCTTGACCGACTTTCCTGTCACAGTGACAACGCGTTCGATAAGAGGTTTGTTTTTCTGGACAGCCTCATAGATGGCGTATGTCGAACTAACATTCACCACAACACACCCTGTTTCGATAGGTAGCTTGCCGGAAGGGACTTCCCTGCCTGTCACCGCTTTGATGAGTTGTTTTTCTCCACCTTGCGGATATTTCGTCTTCAACGGCTGTATCTCGACATCGTCAAACAGTTCCTTGTTGTCGCTCACAATCTTGTCGAGCAGCTCTATAGCGTTGCGCTTGTTGTTTTCAATACCCACAACACCTTTGGGAGCGTTGACAGCTTTCATGACAATCTTAACGCCCATAAGGAACTCTTTAGGTTTCTCGAGCAAAAGACGATTGTCACAAGTAAGATAAGGTTCGCATTCAGCTGCATTGATAATGACATACTCGGCTTTCTTGCCTTCGGGTATCATAAGTTTGACATGAGTAGGAAACGTGGCACCACCCATGCCAACAATACCGCAATCCCTTATCCTATTGACAATCTCGGTTGGCGACAACGTTATTTTTGTCTGCAGCTCATCAGTCAAGAGGATTCCTTCGGCCCATTCTTCAGTCTCGTCAACATTAATGAACACGGCTGGTTTATAGTAGCCTGTGTGGTCCATAACCACATCGACTTTGGCAACTGTTCCTGTAGCAGGCGAATGTATGTTTGCCGAAACAAAGCCTTTCGATGTCCCAATAAGTTGACCGGTCTTCACATGGTCGCCCTTGTTCACCGCGCACTCCGACGGAGCACCCAGGCATTGTCCCAAAGGCACTATGATTTGTTTTGGCAGAGGTATATTTTGTATTGGCTTGTCGGCCGAAAGTTTGTTTTCTTCTGGATGAACGCCTCCTTTGGCAAATGTTTTAATTAGATTCATACGGTTTTGGTATTATCATTTTTTATTGGTTCAGCTATTGGTTGTTGTTCAACCTGGTTTTTCAGTTCATCGCCAACGGTGGGATTTTCGCATTTTGGCTTACGTGGCGGGAAATTCACAGCTAATATGCTGCCTCTCGGACAAGCCTCTTCGCACTTACGGCACGACTTGCACTTAGCCGGGTCGATGTAAGCCAAGTTGCCACGCATCTCAATAGCGCCAAATGGGCATGTGTTAAGGCACTTTTGACAGCCTATGCAGCCCACATTGCAGTTTTTGATGACGAGTGCACCCTTATCGGTATTGGAACATGCCACATAGACACGGCGATCGTTCTTGCCACGAGGACGTATCTCTATTATTCCACGCGGGCAAGCCTTGGCACAAACGCCACAGCCCACACACTTGCCGGGATCAACCTTGGGCAACCCCGTTACAGGATCAACATGAAGAGCGTCGAACTTGCACTGACGCGTGCAGTCGCCCAAGCCCAAACATCCTTTAGAACAACCGCCTTCACCAGCATACAACGTGTTTGCAAATGCGCATATCGAAGCCCCTTCATAATGCACCTTGGCAGGAGAGTTCTCGCAACTTCCATTGCAACGCACCACAGCTATCTTCGGTTCGGAAGCATCAACTGTGATGTTGAGCATTTCAGCAACTTTCTGCATGTCGGAACTAGGACAGTTAAGCCCGTCAAGACTATTTTTGTCGGCCACCGACTTAACACAAGCTTCGGCAAAGTTTCGGCACCCAGCATAGCCGCATCCGCCACAGTTAGCCCCAGCCAACACAGCCTCAACCTCGTCGATAAGAGGGTTCTCCTCAACCTTGAACTTTTTTGCCACAAAATACAGTATCACAGCCAAGATTCCTCCCATGACACCTAATACTATCAGGGCAACCAAAAAGATGTTATTCACTTTTATTCGATTTTATGAAATTAGTTTTGATTTAATTCTTTCACAAACGCTTGCTTAAACAGGCTTACCTCTTTTTAAGTTTTATTTTCGCAAAATTACGAATTATTGTTTTTTTTTGACAAAAAAAACACATTTTTCTATTCTATTTCATAAAAAAATTTCTTTTCAACCTTTCCTCTAAACAAATAAAGTGCCAAATAACAAGGTATTAGCGAAGCAATGCTTATCAATGCCGCATACACATCGCTTACGCCAAAATGCAAAAGAACGAGCAATGTGGCCAAAAGAACAACGAACGGGAAAAAATAGGCCAAAAAAGCGGCTTTGTTTCCTTGCGCAACCGACATTTTAATAGTCACATGCTGCTTTGTTTTGAATTTCTTATCCTTTGGGTGAGGCAAAACAATTGTCTTCTCCTTGCTATCGCCCATTCCACATGCCGATTTTATGTGACATGACGCGCATGCACTACAAGACTGTATCTTAACCTCGATATAATTTTCATCAACACGGCTTACTATGCCTTCGTGTTTTACAGTATCGCCACTCATTTTGTTTTTTTTGCCTCGCTAAAGTAGTCATTTTATGCGTACACTGGTATATAATTTTCATTTGTCACCCCAAAAAAAACATTCCAACTAAAAAAGTGGCATTATTGCCGGAAATTTTAATAGAGAAACATTTTTTTGTTGAAACCCTAAATTCCGCAGAATAAAAATTTGCTAATTCGAGAAGGAGTGTTTACATTCGATGCGCACGTTCTGGGTTGTTGAAAAGTCGTGATGTGGTTGCGGAGTGGCTTTTTTTGAGGTTGCAGTGCACAACTTCCCCCACCC
>JAZLGA010000048.1:0-50399 GCA_045616045.1 Bacteroidales bacterium
AGAACTTTATTATGACCTTCGGTCGTGGCTTTTCGTACATAGGCAATCAGTGTCATTATGACAAATTGGGACACGACCATTGGATAGATTTGCTGTTTTTCAATAGGATTCTCAAATCTATTGTCGTTGTGGAACTGAAAAAGGGTTCATTCAAACCATCTTACCTTGGACAGCTCACCACGTATCTTCATATTCTTGACGATGATGAACGTTACGAAGGCGAAAACCCGTCTGTCGGCATAATCCTTTGCAAGGATGCAGACCGGGCTTATGTGGAATATGTTCTTCAGGACTATAACCGTCCGATGGGTGTGGCGACATACAAAACCAATCAGGAAAAGTTGAAGGAATTGCTCCCAGATGAAGAAGAAATGAAGAAGTTATTGTAAATAAATCTTAATCCGCAAAAAACAAAGTTAAACCTTGATGAAGCCCAACAAGCATGGTCAGAAATAATGCTGAAATAAAACATTGCTGAATAAAAAAACGCAAATATTATGCAGAAAGCAGTATCTTTGCTGCATAAAAAAATCACGAAAAATATGCATCAATTTGATTACTCGTTTTTAGAGAATGGTTTGCTGCCAGCACGATTACTCAATGTCTCAACCTCAATAGCAACGCTAAAAGTGATGGACACGCTACGAAAGAAAGATTTTACGTCAGTGTTTACCGAATTGGAAAAAGTCGCAAAAGTTCAATCGGTGAAGAGCAGCAATGCCATAGAGGGAATTGTCACTACCGACGATAGGATTGTGGCCATCGTAAATGGCAAAAGTACACCGCTGAACCATAACGAATCGGAAATTGCCGGTTATCGCGACGCGTTGAATGCAATACATTCAAACTATATGAACATGGATTTTACGGAACAGGAAATCAAGAAGTTGCATACCACTTTGTTTTCGTATTATTTCAACGAAGATGCCGGTCAGTATAAAAGAAAAAACAACTTGATTTTGGAATATGATGCCAACGGAATGAGAAATGTGCGTTTTTATCCTGCTTCGGCAGAAGAAACACCGATGGCAATGCAGCAATTGGTGCTGGCATACATGGATGCCCGTAACAATGCGAATATCAATCAGTTGCTTCTGACACCTTGTGTGATTCTGGATTTTTTGTGCATACACCCTTTCCGTGACGGGAATGGAAGAATGTCGCGACTGCTGACATTGCTGCTGCTTTACAAAAACGGATACGATATCGGTAAATATATCTCTTTCGAAGAACAAATAAACCGAGATAAAGCATCGTATTACGAAGCTTTGAAACTTTCGTCAGAACATTGGGCTGATAATAAGAATGATTACGTTCCATTTATTGAAAATTTCCTAATGGTTTTGTATAAATGTTACCTTGAGTTGGACAAACGGTTTGCTGTCGTAAATTCAGGCAAGATAAACAAGCAATCAAGGGTGGAGGCAACCGTCCTGAACAGCATTGTTCCAATATCTAAATCGGAAATATGCGCCATATTGCCTGATGTCAGCCCAACAACTGTGGAAGCTGTTCTTGGCAAAATGGTACGCGAAGACAAAATTGTAAAATTAGTCGTGTCACGAAATATAAAATATTACAAGAAATAATTATGAAAACAACACTCCGCACCGACATTACCATAGCCGACATTTGCAAAGGCTTTGTTTACAACGAATTGGAAGGCAAAGGTCTGTTCGGGCTTTCAGGCTCGCTAACCATTCAGCCCGAATACCAGCGCAACTACATTTACGCCGACGGCAAGCGCGATGTGGCCGTGATTGAATCCATTCTTGCCGGCTATCCGTTAGGGCTTATTTATTTCAACGAACCAGCCGAAGGCAAATACGAGGTTCTTGACGGGCAGCAGCGCATAACCTCGTTTGGCCGCTACGTCACGGGCAAGTTCGCCATTAAAATTGACGGCATGGAGCAGTATTTCAGCGGTTTGGCAAAAGACCAACAGGAAAAGATACTGCAAACTCCGCTTACCATCTACATTTGCCAAGGCGAAGAAAAGGAGATAAAAGACTGGTTCAAAACCATAAACATTGTAGGCGTTCCGCTCAACCAGCAGGAATTGCGCAATGCCATATTCAGCGGAGAATTTGTAACGCTTGCCAAGGCCGAATTCAGCAACAGCCAAAACGCCAATGTGCAGAAATGGAGTGCTTACATTAAAGGCACAACCATCAGGCAAGAGATTTTGGAGTGCGCTTTGGATTGGGTATCGGCAGCACAAGGCAAAACTATTGACAACTATATGAGCGAACACCGCCACGACACGAACATAAACGAACTAAAGGCATACTTTACCAGCGTAATTGATTGGATTAGCAGTGTGTTTAACGATGTGGAAAACGAAATGCGCGGCTTGGAATGGGGCCGTTTGTACGAAACCTATCACACGCAAGCTTACAATCCCGACGAAGTCCAAAGCCGGGTTCGCACCCTCTATGCCGATGAATTTGTCAAAAAACGCAGCGGCGTGTTTGAGTATGTTCTTGGTGGCGAGCAAGATAAACGTTTGCTTGAGATTCGTGTGTTTGAAGAATCGGTAAAGAAAGCCAAATATGCACAGCAAAAGAATGAAGCCGAGGGAAAAGGCATCTCGAACTGTCCATTGTGTGCGTGTGGCAGCAACGCAAATCGGACAAGAATATGGAAATACAGCGAAATGGATGCCGACCACGTAACGGCGTGGAGTCGTAGCGGAGCCACCGACATCAGCAACTGCGAAATGCTTTGTCAGACCCATAATCGCAGCAAAGGCAACAAATAATGATAAAAAACGGAATTCAATTCCATAAATTTTGATAAAAAACGGAGTACAACTCCGTTTTTTTATATTTTTGCCGCAAAATAAAAAGGCAATGATAAAAAGAATTATTGTTGTCCGCTAAAAGTTTTTGAAGCGGTAAAAAAAAAATAAGGCTGAACTCCAATGAATGGATTCAGTCTTTTTCGTTACCGTTATTATTTTACCACAAAACCTGATAACGACGAACAAAGGTACACATTTTATCGGACAGCCGATTACGTGCAGGATGAATCCTTGCCATCGACAGGGCCAGCATCGACTACGCCAAGTTCGAGGAGAGAACTAGAAAATCAGCCGCCTCAGTTCTCTCTGTTTGGCTATGGGGGCTTACTTTTATGAGAAAACATCCGCAACGCCTATTTACTGGCATCGCGGATGCATTTTCGCCTGTTTTTTTTTAGCGGACAGCAATATAACTTTTTCAGAAAAATTCTGCGGAAAACAAGATATTGCACAAAAAAGCAAAAGCATAGTCGATGGATTATGCTTTTGCATTTTGAAAAAGTATTGTAGTCATACTTTTTAGTGCTTTTAATAAGGCAATTATATACTTTTTGCCCTCCACTCGACCTCGAAGAGGTCTCATTTCTGTTACACTATGCAAACGAAGCGGTGTGTAGGGCAGCGATATCCATCGTATATGTAGGATAAGAGCATGCCCCCACAGTATCTGGGTAACAGAAATCACATTTCTTCGAGATGCTACCCGACAAAGGACAAGATTTTAGCAATCAAGATAGGTCATGAAGTAGATAGTTACCTTACTTTATTGGAGGGTTATAGACTGGCCTGATCGAGTGTCCATAGCTACGTCTTTCGCAGTCCACGAACAAGCCTGTGCTACAGATGTACAAGTAGTACGATTTGCGCGAATTTTGTGAATATAGGGACCCCGACCAATAGTAGCCAACGGCACCGCTTTGGTATAGGTCAAATGTGTAGTGTCCGTTGGCAGGCAGGAAGATGCTTTTGCCGTTAGCTCCAGTCACTTTAAATCCTTTACTATCTTGAAGCCATGTCCAGGTGCAGTTGTCCTTAAGTTCCATCATCTGTTCGTATGTAGGCACACGCCACTCCCCGCCCCAATTGGCATAGGCCACATCGTCCTGAAGGTCGAGAACCGTCTTGTTGTCAACATTGCCGTAAGCCGTATCAGTGTTGTACTTTGTGAGCGTATAAAAATCATCGCTGCACCACTTATAGTTGTCCCAGCTGTAAAAATTCTTGGTGGTTATCTCGCCCCATGCGAAATATTTGCCGTATTCAGCAGGTGTGTTTGCGCCCACATTGCATGTCGCCCACAGTGTGCCACTCGGGAGTTTGAGGTCAACGAAATCGTGGCCGAAAATAGAGCCATCGCTATCGCCGGTGACACCTGTTCCGCCACCAGTCGGTTCGTCGTTCTTGTCTTTCTTGCATGATACGCACAGCACCATCGCCATGCAGGTCACAACCATCATTAATGTCTTGAAATGTCTTTTCATTTTCATAAACCCTAAATACGTGTCGGGCGCAACTTTTTGTTTTGTTTATGTTTTATTGTGGGTTGCAGACAGGACGCACCTGTCGTCCATAAAGGCGGTGGTCCTGGCGCATACTCACGTCGCGAGAAAAGAAGTCCAAGTAGAACGAGTAGCTCGGACAGCCATTGCCGAGCGAACTCGACACGTAGTAGCCGCAGCTTTCGGTGCTACGGAGGTTGCCTTCGTCGTAGTAGCCAGCGGCTGGCAGGAAGATGCTGCTGCCGTTGTGCCCTGTGAATTTTCTCCCGTTCACGCCGTTCTGCACAATCCATTCACTCGTGCAGTTGTCTTTCAACTCCTGCATCTCATCGTATGTAGGCGTGCGCCAAGCACCGCCCCAATTCACGCGAGCCGCATCGTCTGCCATCTCAAGTGTGGTTATGCCGTCAACAGTGCCGTAATATGAATCAGTGTTGTATTTGGTGAGCTTGTAGAAACTGCCGTTGCACCACTTATAGTTGTCCCAGCTGTAATAATCCTTGGTTGTTATCTCGCCCCAGGCGAAGTAGCTGCCGTAGGCTTCGGGAGTGTTTGCGCCAACATTGGTGGTAGCCCATAGTGTTCCACTCGGCAAGCCGAGGTCAACCCACTCATGGCCGTTAATCGTACCGCTACCGGTCGGCTTGTCATTGTCTTTCTTGCATGATACGCACAGCACCATCGCCATGCAGGTCACAACCATCATTAATGTCTTGAAATGTCTTTTCATTTTCATAAACCCTAAATACGTGTCGGGCGCAACTTTTTGTTTTGCCTTGCTTTACTTTATTATTTACTACAAACCGGCCTGACCGATTGCCCATAGTAGCGGTCGAAGTCGTTCGTACCGATGTAGCGGGAATCGAAGCCCAAGTCGTATGACCCAAACGGATAGCCGTCACCATGCAAACTCGACCAATAGTAGCCGGAGCCTGCGTAGCTGACGCTGTTACCATAGAAGCAGCCAGCGGCCGGCAAGAAGATGCTGTTGCCGTTGGGCCCCGTGATGCGGTAGCCGTCATTTTCGCCCTGTGTCGTCCATTTCCATGAACACTCATTCTTCAGTTCTTCCAATTCGTCAAGAGTTGGCATTCGCCAGCCTCCGCCCCAGTTCACATGAGCCGCGTCGTCTGCTGGTTCAAGCATGGTCCTGTCGTCAACAGTGCCGTAATCAGGAGCCGTATTGTACTTCGTAAGATTATCGTAACTGCCGTTGCACCATTGGTAGGTATCCCAACTGTAAGAACTCTTTGTGGTCGTTTCGCCCCAGGCAAAGTAGTCGCCGTAGGCCCCGGGAGTGTTTGCGCCAACATTGGTGGTAGCCCATAGTGTTTTGCTCGGCAAGCCGAGGTCAACCCACTCATGGCCGTTAACCATGTTGCTCCATTGGGCATAGAGCGTTATATTTTCGGTAATCGTCACTTCCTGCTCATCGGCATAGCTTGTACCACTGCCGTCGGACACGGTGTTCCATTTTACGAAGGTGTGGCACTGGTGAGTGAATGCGTTGGCCGCGAGTGCCTTTGTCTCGCCATCTTTGAAAGTTTGCGGCTGTATGGTACCGCTTCCGCCGTTGGCATTGAAGGTAACAGTGTAACCGTCATTGTCTTTGTCCTTGTGGCAGCCAGTGAATGCCATCGCCAACACTGTCAGAATCATTAAAGCCCTTTTCATAATAAATGTATTTTCAAATGTCAACTTAATTGTTTTGGAACTTCTATTTTTCAATTTTATGTAGTTTCTCCGGTTTCTTCAAAGTCAGTTAAACAGAGCCCAAAGGTAATGACGCTGCAAATCTATATATTTTTCTATTACTTATTACATTGGTTCTTTATATTTATTTTTAAAACCATCAATCAATATGTTATACATTCAGTTCACACCAAGTAGCATTATCTGTTCAAATTTGTCCATGTTGGAAACAAGATTTCAGCATTACGTTCTTTGCTCCATTGCCAATGTGTGCAAGTATCCTTTGCCGTTTGTAAAGGTGTTCTTTCACTACAAAACCAACGCAACAATTTATGTTTCAACAAATTAACTATATGATTACATTAGAAAATTAGTCCCCAAAAAGCATGTGCTAACGGGGTAAAAGGTTAGTTCTGAGCGGAGCAGACGGGTCTCACGGTCAAGCCGCCATCTCGGTAGTTGTTGTTCACGCCGAAATAATCCGAACGGAAGTAAAAGTTCCATGCAAGGTTTGGGCCAATAGGGTAAAGCGAACTCGACCAATAGTAGCCGTAGCCGTTCGCATTGAAGGACTCGCCAAAGTAGCGATAGCCGGCAGCGGGCAGGAAGATTGAGTTACCGTTCGTAGCAGTAAACAAGTGACCGTCAACGCCGTTCTGTGTTATCCACTCGTGGGTGCAGTTGTCGCGAAGCTCGCGCAGTTCATAGGCTGTAGGCATTCGCCACGTTCCACCCCAGTTGGCTGTGGCTGCATCATCCTCGGGCAAAAGGCAAGCCAATGTGTCGGTGAAGCCATTGTTGCCATAGTCTGAATAGTTGCAGTACTTAGTTAGCGTGCTGTTACTTCCGTTGCAGTATTTATAGCTACTCCAGTTGTAGGCATTGTCGGATTGAGGCTGGGTCTCACCCCAGGCAAAGTAGTCGCCGTAGGCCTCGGGGGTGTTTGCGCCAACATTAGTGGTAGCCCATAGTGTTCCGCTCGGCAAGCCGAGGTCAACACACTCATGACCGTTAACCGTACCAATTGTCGGATTGATGACACCACCGCTATCCTTGCTACAGCCAGCGAATGCCATCGCCAACACGGCCAGAATCATTAAAGCTCTTTTCATAGTAAATGAATTTTCAAATGTCGATTCAATTGTTTGTTCATTACGTTCTTACAAAAAAATCTTGTCCCATTCACGTTTAAATTAAGGTATTGTCTTGATTACAAAAGGCTCAAAGCAAAAAAAAAACTTCAGCCTCTCTAAACAACACTTTCTATATCGCATGATTGCAACATTGTTTCTATTTGTAGTTTTTCTCATACAAAGATAGGAAGATTTTTTGAAACATGGAATTTAGGAAAGATTTTTTACAGCTTTTTCAACAAGGAGGTAAGGTCTGACATTCGTGTTGCGGTTCGCCAGTGTCTCGTATCGCTGTTTTAGTCAGGCTCAAGCAACGTGGGAACACACACTGCCTGAATTTGTCGAAGGTTATTGTTGGTTAGAAAGGAACATTTTAAGGGACAAAAAAGCAGGAACGCATTATCAAGCATCCCTGCTGTAGTTTTTCTGTGGTGGCATGCAACCATCTGGAGTTGCATGCTATATTTTCAGTATTTTGTTCAATGCATGCGTGGAAGCCTATATACCTTTAAGCATCACGTGCCGCAGCAGAAACGTCCTGCTCGTTGCATGTGCAAACGGGACAAAAGTTAGTTCTGAGGAGCGAGACATACTGGACGTACAGTTAAGCCGAGGTTGCGGTTGCCATCGTACATGCTGAAATCATTCGAATCGAAGTATAAGCTCCATGCGCCGTACGGTTCGTTGGTGTAGAGCGAACTCGACCAGTAGCCACCGCTGCCTGCGCTGTAGAACTCACCATTGTTGCGCAAACCAGCAGCAGGCATGAAGATACTGTTGCCGTTTGGTCCAGTAAACATACTGCCGTTAACACCGTTCTGCGTTGTCCATGTCATGGTGCAGTTGTCTTTCAGTTCCATTAACTCAGTCTGCGTGGGCATACGCCAGCCGTCGCCCCAGTTTGCAGCGGCTGCGTCGTCAACAGGCAAAAGGCAAGTCAGGGTGTCGGTGAAGCCGTTGTAGCCATAGCTTGCATCGTTGCAATACTTAGTTAGAGTGCTGTAACTTCCGTTGCAGTATTTATAACTGCTCCAGCTGTAGGCGTTGTGAGCTTGAGGCATGGTCTCGCCCCAAGCAAAATAGTCGCCGTAGGCTTCGGGAGCCTTTGCGCCAACATTGGTGGTGGCCCATAGTGTTCCGCTCGGCAAGCCAAGGTCAACCCACTCATGACCGTCAACCGTACCAGTTATTGGCTTGACACCACCTTTGTCTTTGTCCTTTTGACAGCCAGCAAATGCCATCGCCAATACTGCCAGAATCATTAAAGTTCTTTTCATAGTAAATGAATTTTCAAATGTCGATTCAATTGTTTGTTCATTACGTTCTTACAAAAAATCTTGTCCCATTCACGTTTAAATTAAGATATTGTCTTGATTACAAAAGGCTCAAAGCAAAAAACAACCTTCTACATCTCCAAGCAACACTTTCTCTATCGCATGAAATAGAAAAGACAACTTATTAATATTCAAACAATTGTAGCATTATTTTCATATATAATTTTTCTGTGCAAAGATAGGAAGATTTTTTGAAACGTGGAATTTAGGAAAGATTTTTTACAGCTTTTTCAACAAGGAGGTAAGGTCAGACATTCGTGTTGCGGTTCGCCAGTGTCTCATATCGCTGTTTTAGTCAGGCTCAAGCAACGTGTGAACACACGCTGCCTGAATTTGTCGAAGGTTATTGTTGGTTAGAGAGGAACATTTTAAGGGACAAAAAAGCAGGAACGCATTATCAAGCATCCCTGCTGTAGTTTTTCTGTGGTGGCATGCAATCATCTGGAGTTGCATGCTATATTTTCAGTATTTTGTTCATTGCATGCGTGGAAGCCTATATACCTTTAAGCACACGTGCCGCGAAAAAGGACATATCCTGCCTGTCTCTTCGTGCGGGGCTATGGTTATTTCTGGGACTCAGAGCAAACTGGTCGCACAGACTGACCATTAAAGCGGCCGCCGTCGAAGTAAATGCCGAAAAAGTCCGAATAGATGCTGAGGGTCCACGCATTGCCAGGATAGTTGGTGTTAAGCGAGCTCGACCAGTAGTAGCCGTCGCTGCTGTCGTAGAGGAGATCGCCATTCCAACGATAGCCAGCTGCGGGCAAGAAGAAACCATTGCCGTTAGGTCCTATGAAAAGGCGACCGTTAACGCCATTCTGAGTTGTCCACGTGACAGTGCAGTTGTCTTTCAGTTCCTGTAATTCAACACTTGTGGGCATACGCCAGCCTTTGCCCCAGTTGGCTGTGGCCGCATCGTCCTCGGGCAAAAGACGGGTCAGTGTGTCGGTGAAGCCGTTGTTACCATAGTTTGCATCGTTGCAATACTTAGTTAGCGTGCTGTTACTTCCGTTGCAGTATTTATAGCTTTCCCAGTTATAGGCGTTGTCGGATTGCGGTTTGGTTTCGCCCCAGGCAAAGTAGTCGCCGTAGGCCTCGGGAGTGTTTGCGCCAACATTGGTGGTAGCCCATAGTGTTTTGCTCGGCAAGCCGAGGTCAACCCACTCATGACCGTTAACCATGTTGCTCCATTGGGCATAGAGCGTTATATTTTCGGTAATCGTCACTTCCTGCACATCGGCATAGCTTGTACCACTGCCGTCGGCCACGGTGTTCCATTTTACGAAGGTGTGGCACTGGTAAGTGAATGCGTTGGCCGCGAGTGCCTTTGTCTCGCCATCTTTGAAAGTTTGCGGCTGCATGGTACCGCTTCCGCCGTTGGCATTGAAGGTAACAGTGTAACCGTCATTGTCTTTGTCCTTGTGGCAGCCAGTGAATGCCATCGCCAACACTGCCAGAATCATTAAAGCTCTTTTCATAATAAATAAATTTTTGAATGTCAATTTAATTATTTGGTTATTATGTTCTTACAAAAAAAAATACTCCATCTTGTTCACTTAACATTTAAATAAGGTGTTGTTTTTATTACAAAAGGCACAATGCAAAAAAAAACAACTTTCTACATCTCCAAGCAACACTTTCTCTATCGCATGAAATAGAAAAGACAACTTATTGATATTCAAACAATTGTAGCATTATTTTCATATATAATTTTTCTGTGCAAAGATAGGAAGTTTTTTTTTGAAACGTGGAATTTCGTGAAAGATTTTTTACAGCTTTTTCAACAAGGGGGGGGGGGAAAAAAGGTCTGACATTCGTGTTGCGGTTCGCCAGTGTCTCGTATCGCTGTTTTAGTATGGCTCAAGCAACGTGAGAACACACGCTGCCTGAATTTGTCGAATGTTATTGTTGGTTAGAGAGGAACATTTTAAGGGACAAAAAAGCAGGAACGCATTATCGAGCATCCCTGCTGTAGTTTTTCAGTGCCGGCATGCAACCATCTGGAGTTGCATGCTATATTTTCAGGAATATGTTCATTGCAGACATGAGAGCCAGAATAGCATTAGCGTCAAGTGCCGCAGCAAACACGTCATTCGCGTATCTTAGGGCGTAGCAGTGGTTATTTCCTGGTCTCAGAGCAAACAGGCCGTACAGAAAGGCCGTAGTAGCGGTAGCTGTCGTACATGTCGCAATGGCCCGAATGGAAGTTGAGGAACCATGCGTTGTCCGGTTTGACG
Source organism: Bacteroidales bacterium (assembly GCA_045616045.1). Lineage (GTDB taxonomy): Bacteria > Bacteroidota > Bacteroidia > Bacteroidales > F082 > Limimorpha. The sequence goes on from JAZLGA010000048.1 coordinate 10,699, forward strand.
GTATCGATTGAACTAGACCAATAGTAGCCGCTGCTGTCACCGCCGTAGAAACTGCCACCCCGACTTTGGCCAGCGGCGGGCAGGAAGATACTGTTTCCGTTAGTTCCCTTGAAGAGGCGACCGTAAAAACCATTCCGTGACAACCACGTGACAGTGCAGTTTTCTTTGAGTTCCATTAACTCAGTTCGTGTGGGCACACGCCAGCCGTCGCCCCAGTTTGCAGTGGCCGCGTCGTCAACAGGCAAAAGGCAAGTCAGGGTGTCGGTGAAGCCGTTGTAGCCATAGCTTGTGTTGTTGCAATACTTAGTTAGCGTGGTGTTACTTCCGTTGCAGTATTTATAGCTACTCCAACTATAGACGGTGTCGAATTGCGGCTGGGTCTCCCCCCAGGCAAAGTAGCTGCCATAGTCCTCGGGAGCCTTTGCGCCAATATTGGTGGTAGCCCATAGTGTTCCGCTCGGCAAGCCGAGGTCAACCCAATTGTGGCCGTTAATTGTACCAGTCGTATGAATGTCGCCACCATCGTCTTTGTCCTTTTGGCAGCCTGCTAATGCCATCGCCAACACTGCCAGAATCATTAAAGTTCTTTTCATAGTAAGAATTTTAGAATTTTAATTTAATTATTTGTTTATTAAGCTTTTACAAAAAAAAACATCCGTATCACACATTACTATGCGTGGTTTGGCTAAAGAAACTCAAAAGTCCAGGGACAACAACTCCGCCTCCGCATACAAGGTGTTGCCTATTGCAAATGACATACAGAGAGGCAAAGGAAATAGATTGTTGATATTCAGATAATTGCAACATTATTAATAAGACATTTTATTGTATTCTTTAGTTTGCAGGGACAAAAGTACGAAAAAATTCGGTAATTTTCAAGTTTTTATCTAATATTTTTCTTAAATAATTGACTATAAATATATTACACATCACACAGGATTGTAGATCCAGAGAAAGGAGTCTTTTAACGACACATAAAATCACCTGTTCCATAATACGGCAAGCGAAAAACATTTTTTTCTTGTCAGTTTCACTAAAAGCCGTATCTTTGCTTTTTCGTAAAACAAAGAGTTGACATGAAGACACCGACCTTGATAATTGTGATTTGCGCTGTGCTGTGCGTGCTAATGGCTGCAACAGCCATATTGTTCATCTTTCGTCTGGTCAAGTTGAGACAGAGAGAGCTTAACATAAAGAGCATGGTTGAGTTGCGTCTTGCAGGAGCCAAACTCACCATACCGCTCAAGATACAGGCCTACGAGCGTTTTCTGCTTTACCTGCAACGCATTCAGCCATCGGTATTGGTAAATCGCGTTTACGAGTACGGCATGGACAAAAGTGCCTTCCACCTCGCCCTTATAAAGAACATTCGCGAGGAGTTTGAGCACAACCTGGCACAACAGCTATATGTAAGCCACGACACTTGGATATGCATCTGCAACGCCCGCGAAGAACTGGTTGGACAAATCAACGCCGTGTTTGAGAAGCTCCCCAACGAGAGCATCGAGGCCGTCATGCAGTCGCTCGTGGCTCTGCCAAACCCATACATCGACAAGGCCATCGAAGCTGTGAAGAAAGAATTTGACAAGATTTCGTAACCAAAACAACCTTATAGATGAGATTTAAAGCACAACAAATAGCCCAACTACTGAAGGGTAGAGTTGAAGGCGACCCAAATATAGAAGTTGATAACATTTCTAAAATTGAAGAAGGCAAGCCACAAACACTAAGTTTTTTGGCAAACCCAAAATACGAGCCGTACATATACACTACGCAATCGTCGATAATTTTAGTAAACGAAAGTTTCGTTGCCAAAATGCCTGTTTCGGCCACACTGATACGCGTTCCCGACGCATACGCAGCCTTCGCCGAGTTGCTCAAGCTATATGCAAGTATGGCTAACGACAAAAAAGGCGTTTCTTCTCTCGCTTTCATCGCTTCTAACGCTAAAATCGGCAAAGACGTATATATTGGCGAATATGCCGTAATAAGCGAAAACGCAACAATAGGCGATAACGCCAAGATATATCCCCAGACATATATAGGCAACGGCTGCACCATTGGCGACAACACCACCCTTTATGCGGGTGTCAAGGTTTACAAGGATTGTCAAATTGGAAACAACTGCATCATACACTCAGGCGCGGTTATAGGAGCCGATGGCTTTGGCTTTGCGCCACAGCCTGACGGACATTATGAAAAAATACCACAACTGGGCAATGTTGTCATCGACGACAACGTGGAAATTGGCGCCAACACCACCATCGACCGCGCTGTAATGGGATCAACACATATCCACCAAGGCGTAAAACTCGACAACTTGATTATGGTAGCACACAATGTGGAAATCGGAACAAACACAGCCATGGCAGCCCAAAGCGGCATTAGCGGCTCAACCCACTTAGGCAACAACTGTGTAATAGCAGGACAAGTGGGCTTTGGCGGCCACCTTCACATTGCCGATGGCACAAAAATAGGGGCACAATCAGGTGTCATACAAGACATAAAACAACCCAACCAGTCGGTCATGGGATCGCCTCACGAGCCACTACAACAACACATGCGCAACATAATTCACCTGAAACATATCGGCATCTTGGCAGATCGCATAGAGCAACTTGAAAAAGAACTGGCAAAACTCAAGTCTGAAAACAAATAAGACTTAGCCCTCAGCTCCTCGTTTCATATCATTTTGGCATGAACACTACACCAAGACAAACAGATTAGACCAAAAAGGAACCTGTTCTTGTTCAAAATTGCATCAGCAAACATTTGATTTTGTTTGCTCTACATAGTTTTATTTTCTTTTGTCCAATTAAAGCCATTCAAACCTATGGTTTTATTGGTATTTTTTATAAATTTGCACGTTTTTTACATCCTAAATTCAAGAAACAAATCATATTTTTATGTCAGACAAGCAATGCACCATAAGAGATAAAGTAAGTGTATCTGGGACTGGTCTCCACACTCGAAAATACGGAACACTAACATTCACCCCTGCACCCGAAAACACAGGCATACGATTCAGAAGAATAGATCTTGAGAATCAACCTATCATAGAAGCTGATGTTGACAATGTGATAGACACATCCCGCGGCACGACATTGGGAAAAGGGAACGCAAAGATATTCACAGTAGAACACGTCTTGGCCGCATTGACAGGTTTGGGCATTGACAATGTTCTAATAGACTCCGACGTTGAAGAGACACCCATTATAGATGGAAGCGCAAAACCTTTTGTAGATGCGCTCAATAAAGTTGGCAAATGCGAACAAGAAGCCGACCGCGACTATCTTGTCATTACGGAACCAATAATATACAGCAATGAGGTTCTTGACATCGAACTTGCCATTGAGCCATGTGACCATTTTGAAGTTGATGTAACAGTAAACTACAACACATGTGTTCTTGACAAGCAGACAGCTTCGCTGCACAACCTTGACGATTTTGCAGAGCAGATAGCCCCTTGCCGCACCTTCGTCTTTCTGCACGAACTTGAAACGCTGATAAACCACAACCTTATCAAAGGAGGCGACCTCACAAACGCCATTGTATTCGTCAACAAAGCAGTCTCACCAGAAGAGCTTGACAAACTTGCAAAATTCTTCAATAAGCCCAAAATGGAAATCAAGGAATACGGCATCCTGAACAATGTTGAACTCTCTTTCGTAAACGAGCCGGCGAGACACAAACTTTTAGACATAATAGGCGACCTCACCCTCATTGGGCGGCCAATAAAAGGCCATGTGACAGCCTATAAGCCAGGGCATTTCTCAAACACCTCTTTTGCACGCAAAATAAAACACTCCATAAGATAAACATTTATCTTTTCTTCAATAACAAAATAAATTGCGGAAAAGTTCATTTATCGTTAAAACTACATTTAATGAAACAACAATTAGCATACATACATCCCGAAGCACGAATTGCCGAAGGAGTCAAAATAGAGGCCTTTGCATGGATAGGGGCTGATGTTGAGATTGGCGAAGGCACCTGGATTGGCCCCAACGCCACTATCATGGATGGCGCAAGGATAGGCAAAAACTGCAAAATATTCCCTGGCGCCGTTGTCTCCGCAGTACCTCAAGACCTGAAATACAATGGGGAAAACACCTACTGTTATATTGGTGACGGTACGACCATACGCGAGTCAGCAACAGTAAACAAGGGCACTGTTGCAAGCGGAAAGACTGTTGTTGGCAAAAACTGCCTCCTTATGGCCTTCACTCATGTGGCACACGACTGCTATTTGGGCAACAACGTCATAATGTCTAACGCTGCCACCCTTGCCGGCCATATCACCGTTGATGACTGGGCAATTATGGGAGGCTTGGCTGCCGTAAGCCAATTTTGCCGCATTGGGGCACACGTCATGATATGCGGAGGAGCCATGATTAACAAGGACATACCTCCTTTTGTACGAACAGGCACAGGCTATCCCATCTCATACGCCGGAGTAAACTCCATAGGTCTCTCAAGACGAAACTTCAGCAAGGAACGCATAAATGCCATCCAAGACATCTACCGCGTAATATACAGCGTAGGCATGAATGTGACCCAAGCCATTCAATACATCAAAGAGAACCTACCCGACACCGAAGACCGCAGGACAATAACCAACTTCATAGAGACTTCAAAAGTGGGCATAATGAAAAACTCGGTTACAAGCGAGATTTAATTTAATCTGCGCCCAAAAAAAATAAAAATAAACAAAAAAGCACGGAAAAATCCGTGCTTTTTTGTTCTATATGCATAAGGCTCATTTCACAACTATTTCTGTTGTACCAGAAACCTTCACGGGTATCGTCATGCCCTGCTCGGATACAGATGCTGTGACATCTTGTTTTACGACATTTTTCACAACCATTCCGTTTGCGATATTGTAAGTCAAGGTTCCAGAAAAGCTCATTGAGACCTCATCGGCACTACCTTTTCCAACATAATCGACTATGACATTCTTCTTAGTCACTTCTTTCACAGTTAATGTTGTAGTGGTTTTAACCATCGCACCTTGAGCTTCCTTCTCGCCTTCCTTTGTCCATGAGTAGCCCTTTACCAATTCATCTTTGGGGAGTTCCTTAATCACTGATTCAGCAGGTCCAACAGACTTTTCATTTGCTGTTGATTCCAGATTCTTGCCTTGTTCGTCAAACTTGTATGTTGCATCTTCATTCAACATGTCCTCGTATGGTTTGACCTGGGCTTTAATCATGGGATTGGTGTTTTCAGGATGTTTTGAATCATAAATCATATCCATTCCCATTGCCGAGGCCTTGAAATAAACGGCATCCCATTTTGAAAGGACAGTGTTTTTATCGGTCACATTGAGAATACCTGTCTGTTCCATCGTCATGCCCTGAGTCATGTTCTGACCTTGAATACTCATGACAATAGTTTGGCTTGACTTGACCGTAACAGTGTAGTTCTCGCCTTTTTGGAGATTAAGTTTAAGAACAAGTCCTTTGGCAGCCATAAAAGACATTGACACAAAAGCCACCATTGCGACTATTGCCAAAACGGTTTTTGCTGATTTTTTCATTTTGCTTGTGTTTTGTTATGTTATTAATGGATTAATATTTTCATTCAATAAGGAGGTTCGTCATCGCGTGGCATTAGAATATCGCCGCCTTCAATATTATTGTTGGGACTGTTATTAGTAGCCGTAGACATAAATGTAGCGAACTTGGTATTAGGCTTTATCTCTATGCTGTCCTTTGCTATCCCTACGTTATAGTCAACGAATTTGGCATATTGGCCTATGAACTGAAGTTCCACCTCGCCCAATTTACCATTACGGTGCTTGGCAATGTCTATGATGGTGTATCCTTTAGGTTTTTCGGGGTCAACATCCTGCTTATAATATTCGGGACGGTATATGAATATCACCATGTCGGCATCTTGTTCAATAGCGCCCGATTCACGCAAGTCAGAAAGAATAGGTTTTCTGGAGCCAGGACGGGTCTCGACGCTACGACTCAACTGCGAAAGAGCCAAAACTGGCACGTCCAGCTCTTTGGCAAGGCTCTTTAGCGAACGCGAAATCATACTAATCTCTTGCTCACGGTTTCCTTTGTTCTCGCCTTTTGTAGTCATCAGTTGAAGATAGTCTATGAATATCATCTGAATGTTGTGTTGCTGCTTCAGACGACGACATTTTGCGCGAAGTTCAAACACCGACAATTGCGGGGTGTCGTCAATAAAGATAGGTGCATTATTGAGCGGAGCGACCTTTGTGTGAAGCCTGCTCCAAAGTTCGTCGTCGAGATTTCCTGAACGTAGCAAGTCGGCAGTGATCTCAGTTTCTGTAGATATAAGACGTGTTACCAGTTGCACATCCGACATTTCAAGCGAGAAGAAAGCGACCGGGCGGTTTGCCATCACGGCGGCATTTCGGGCCAGATTAAGAGCAAAAGCTGTCTTACCCATACTAGGACGCGCTGCCAAAATGATAAGGTCAGACTTCTGCCAGCCCTGGGTAATGGAGTCGAGTTCGCTATAACCAGAAGGCACTCCTCGCAAACTTCCATCAGCACCCGCAGCCTTCGCCTTCTCTATGTCGTCGATAGCCCTGCCAACAAGGTCTTTCATGGTTCCGTAACTACGACGCAAGTTGTTTTCACCTATCTGGAATATCTTGTTCTCGGTATCGTCAAGCACGTCAAACACATCGTTGGTCTCATCAAACGAAGATGTGATGGTTTCAGATGAAATCCTTATCAACTCACGCAAAATATACTTCTGCATTATGATACGGGCATGCGATTCAATATGGCTTCCCGAAACAATGCGACTTGTTAGTTGCTGTATGTAAACAGGCCCTCCTACATCTTCAAGATGGCCATTTCTCTTCAACTGCTGAGTAACAGTAAGAATATCGATAGGCTCCGACTGCCCAAAAAGGTCTTTAATGGCACGAAATATCTTCTGGTGCTTCTCAACATAAAATGTTTCGGGCTGAAGGATGTCAATCACGGCATTTACAGCCTCCTTTTCTATCAGCAAAGCGCCTAAAACAGCCTCCTCAAGGTCAATAGCTTGCGGAGGCAACTTGCCTTGAACTTCGTATGAGTTGAAAACATTGGCCGACACATTCCTCTTTCTTGTCGTAAACTGCTGATTCTGATTAACTTCGTTTGCCATGACTCTCGTATTAAAAAAACACCCTAAAAATTGGATAAGGGTTGCAAAGGTAGAATTTTTTCGCAAAACGGACACTTTTTTTTCTCTTTAAATATCATTTACATACAAACAACTGTTTATCCGAAACTTGCATTTATTATTTAAAACAGTCAGACATCAAATCAAGGCATAACCATCTATTTATCAACCAACTATAAAATATTTGTTTTTAAAAAAATCGCATTTGTCACAACAGAAGAGAATTTCCCACAACAAAAGCAAGCGTAATCAATAAATTTCACTACCTTTGTCGTCAAATAAAACACTTGTTGATAAAAATAACACAAAAAAACATTCTATAATGAGCATCACATTATCAAACAGAGTACTGAACATGGCAGAGTCGGCCACATTGGCAATGACCAACAAGAGCCGAGAACTTAAAGCACAAGGCATTGACGTCATCAGTTTGAGCATAGGCGAGCCCGACTTCAACACACCCGAGGCTGCAAAGCAAGCCGGCATTGACGCCATCAACAACAATGACACACACTATCCTCCGGTACCAGGGACTCCAGCCCTGCGCAAGGCGGTTGCCGCCAAACTGAAACGCGACAATGGGCTTGAATACAAAGAAAGCGAGATAATTATATCAAACGGTGCAAAACAAGCCATCACCAACACATTCCTGGCCATCCTCAACGAAGGCGACGAGGTTATCATACCCGCTCCTTTCTGGGTGTCATATCCAGAAATGGTAAAACTTGGAGGCGGCATTCCAGTCATTGTGAAAAGTGACATAGAACACAACTTCAAGATAACAGCCGAACAACTTGAGAAAGCCATCACTCCTAAGACCAAGGCTTTCATCATAAACACACCTTGCAACCCCAGTGGCTCGGTGTTCACAAAAGAAGAACTGCAAGCCATTGCAAAGGTATTGGCCAAACATCCCAACATCATAGTCATCTCCGACGAGATATACGAATTCATACAATATGAGCACAAACACGAAAGCATGGGGCAGTTCTCCGAATTGAAAGACCGCCTTGTGATAGTGAACGGCGTTGCAAAAGGCTATGCGATGACAGGTTGGAGAATAGGCTATATAGCAGCACCTGAGGCTATTGTAAAAGCCACCAACAAGATACAAGGACAATACACATCGGGCATCTGCACCATAGCACAAGCCGCTGCTCTTAAGGCCATGGAACTGTGTCCAGACAACTCAAGCGAGATACAAACAATGCTGAAGGCATTCCGCAGCCGCCGCGACATGCTACACAAACTGCTCAACGAAATACCAGGAGTAAAGGCCAATATGCCTGCCGGTGCGTTCTATATGTTCCCTGAAGTCAAGTCATACTACGGAAAGACAGATGGCACAACCACAATCACTGATAGCGACTCACTTTGCATGTGGCTGCTTTACAACGCTCATGTAGCATGCGTGGCAGGTAAAGCCTTTGGCAACGACGACTGCATCAGACTCTCATACGCAACATCAGAGGACAAACTGCGTGAAGCTGTCAAACGCATAAAAGAAGCCTTGGCAAAACTTCATTGAACACACACTTCAACAGGAGAGGCTCAACACCTCTCCTGTTGTCTATCTTTAAGCACATTGGAACTAACACACGCACATATTGACGAAATTTTTGAAGCCTTTGGCAAGACAACAGTCCTTGTCATTGGCGATGCCATGCTCGACATTTACACAGAGGGCGCGGTAAACAGAACTTCACCAGAAGCCCCCGTACCCGTAGTAGATGTCATCCAACGCCACAACAAAGCTGGAGGAGCGGCTAATGTGGCCTGCAACATAAAAGCACTCGGCGCAACACCCATCTTATGCACCATTGTGGGCAACGACAAGGCTGGCAACAACCTAACAAACATCCTGTCAAAACAAGACATTGACACTACTCATACAATAAAAAGCAACAGCCGCCCTACCACGACTAAAGAACGAGTCATCTGCAACGGCAAACACTTAATCCGCATTGACGAGGAAACCACCGCCGACCTCAACGATATTGAATATAACACTATCGAATCGCATATTGTCAACATATTGAACAGCGTCCCCGTCAATGCAATAATACTTCAAGACTACGACAAAGGCATACTGACACCCAAACTGTTAGGACAAATCACCTCAATAGCACAACATTTGGGCATTCCAATCATGGTGGATCCAAAAAAGAAACACTTCAACGATTACAAAAATGCATTCCTATTCAAGCCCAATGCCAAAGAGTTATGCGAAAGCACCAACACTACAGACGATGAGATAGACAACATCATAAAAGCTTCGCAGAAATTATGCCACGAAAGAGGGCATTCGTTTGTGATGACTACCTTGTCGGAACGTGGTGTTATAATAACTGACAGCATCAACTCGCAACACTTCGAAGCTATACAGCGCAACATTCTTGATGTTTCAGGTGCTGGCGACACTGTTATAAGCACTGCAGCACTATGCTTCGCCATAGGCGAAACAGCCATCAACACAGCCTTTATCTCCAACATTGCTGGAGGAATAGTATGCGAGTCGAAAGGCGTGGTCAGCATCGACAGGCAACGACTCATCAACGAAGTCAAACGCCTCAGTGTCAAACCATGAACAAAGAACTACAAAACAGGGATATGTTCAACGACATAGCCCCAAAATACGACTTCCTCAACCATCTTCTGTCACTAAACATCGACAAGATATGGAGGCGAAAAACTGCAGAAGAAATACTCTCCAACAATCCTCGCACTGTTCTTGACATCGCCACCGGCACCGCCGACCTTGCAATTATCATTGCACAAAAGAGCAGCAGCACAAGCATAACAGGCTTGGATCCTGCCGAAAACATGCTCGAATTTGGCAAAAAAAAAATCGAACGACAATGCTTAAACCAACGAATCACCTTAATCCAAGGCGACGCCCTAAACATACCTTCAGACGACAATAGTTTTGATGCTACAAGTTGCGCTTTTGGCATACGCAACTTTGCAGACAGGCAAAAAGGCCTTGACGAAATGTGGCGCGTGCTGAAACCAGGAGGCAAGGCTTGCATTTTAGAATTCTCGTTGCCACAAAAGACACCTTTTAGACAAATATACAAACTATATTTCAACAAGATACTTCCTAAAATAGGCAGGCTCTTCTCAAAAAACAAGAATGCCTACACCTACCTACCACAATCGGTAAACGACTTCCCCTCCCCCAACAAGTTCCTAAGCATGATGCGATTTAGTGGCTTCACCTCGACAAAGGTCAAAACACTTAGCATGGGCATTGCCATGATATATACAGGGAAAAAGGAGTAAAAAAAACATAATAAACCTTTTTCAACAAGTATATCTGTTCCCAACACCATCCTTCTCGCCTGTCTTCATAATCTTACTTTGCACCAGTATAGTCGGACGTGATGCCATGATTGGCTAATGTATGGACAAAAAAAAACTCATTGTCCTTATTTCCACTTTTTCTTTATTATTCGTTTCACTATCAAGAGTTTGACACCTTATCTTTTAAATCCAACAGGAGTGAAAGCATTAAGGTTCTCCGGAAATTCCTTCTCGCGCGAAGCGGCACGGAAGTCATCTGCAACAAGGACAATGGCATTCTTGAGAATCCTGCCAACTATACGCGCCACCGTCGTCTTGCCAGTTCCAGGCACCCCAAGAAAACGCATGTGTATGCAATGACGGTCAAACGACTTGTTGTTGAGGGCAAGTTTCATTTGGGCCACCATCTGCTTTATCTGTGCAGTAACGTCTTCCATGCCAACCAAATCGTTTAGCATCTCGTATCCACTACGCTCATCCTCAAACACATTGCACAAGCCCGATATGTCATCAGAACTTATGACAGACTCATTTGGAACACCTCCCGCATTTATTGTGTCACTATCGTTCTTGGCTTTCTGCCAACACATCTCGTTGCATATCTTGAGAACAGTCTTGAAACCATAAAGACGGCCATCACGCTTTTCTTATCTTATCGGAAAACAATTCAATAGCCTTATTGTCTATACTATAGCCACCCACCATAAGCCTTGCCGTCAGAAATACAAGCAACACTATGTCGCTTGGTGGAGGGACAATAATATCCTTGATGTTTATCACGTCTGACAATATGCTCTTGATGCTGCTGAAAACTTCTTTCTCAAGATATGGCACACGAGAAAGGTAAACAAACTTGTCCTGATACTTGTTAAGCCGGAAAAGAAAGTTGCGTAATTCAATATGCTTGTTATTATTGAGGAAATAGCTTATATCCAGTCCCATTGTAGTGTTTTGATTGTTTTCGTCTTGAACAATTTCAAGGACTGAATCGGGTGAGAAACAACCATTTTCAGTCTTGTCAGAAACAACCAAGTCCCAATACTTGTCACCCGGTTTTTCAAACAACCGAAGTTTGTCAAGCAGACAGCCCAATGTCATTGTGATTTCGGTGAATCCGCAGCCTGGATTGGCAGCCACAAGGAAACTGGCACCAAGAAAAAAAACTTTAGGTGGGTTCTATAAATTAATTTCCAGTGATTTTGAGTCGGTTTTCGAGCAGATTGCTGCGCAGAAAGAGGGCGCATAGCAGGCTATGCAACCGATTGACAAACAGCAAGATGCCGAAAAGCGGCCAAAAGCTAAGAAAAGAAATTTTAAATTTGTCATATCATTTGTATTTTATTTCGTTGAATTTATAGAACCCACCTTTAAACATTGCGCTGCTTCATCAAGGGCAAAACATCTGTAATTTCAGCACAAAGCCGCAGATATTCATCGGTGCCGAAAAACAGACTGAATAGGGAAGACATAAATTTGGCCAATTCTTCATCGTGGAACTTGGCTGAAATAATGCTGAATTTGTCGGGTGCGTCAGGAAATGACATGTCCCAATGGTATTTTATGGTATCATAAACGGATTTTATATTGCATTGCTGTCTGAGAGGAACGCTGTAATAGGTAGAAACGGGTCATTGTGGTCTCATTGTAAAGTCACCATAGAGCTTTGAACCGGCATTAATGCCTTTCTTCCACATCTCATAGGCGAAGTCCTCGTCAATGCACACTCGCACGATATAATCGCCTTCATTGTCTGATTGGACATCATCACTCACAATATCAACAAGTTAGATTATGGCAAAATATGGTTTTATTATTAAGCATCTGCAAAAGTAACAATAAACGAGAATCAATCAAATGAAAACCGTCTAACAATGCAGTTTTTTGATTCAAACATTCAAGAAAAAAAAATCAATAACTTTATGTGTACAAAAGAAATGCGGCACTGACATTTTTACATATCTTTGCAGTTCCGAAACAATAAAAAAAAAGCTATTTCGTTAATAGAAAAAACCTGCTGACTTGAAGAACACACTTAAGATATTATTGGCAGCCACACTGCTGTTCTCATTTGCCACAACACTGCCGGCGCAACGCAGAAGACTGAACTATCTGCAGAACTACAACAACGAGCCGTATCATTTTGGTTTCGCAATATCGCTAAACCAAATGATGTACACCATAAAGCTTAACGATTCGTACCAAAATGTTGCACACGCCCCCACCGACTGGCCAAATGCCAGCTATAACATAGATAAAGTCGACAGCTTGTATGTATATAATGTGGAGACAAAAAAAGTGCCAGGTTTTTCAATAGGCATTATAGGCAACCTCCGTCTTGGACGCTATACCGACTTGAGGTTCGTTCCTACTCTCAGCTTCGGCGAGAGAAAGATGAACTATTGGCTCGTCACGACGGGCGATGACGGCCTTGTAGAGTACCCTGTTCTGACAAAAAGCATTTTCTCCACATTTGTAGAGTTCCCTCTGATGATAAAATTCCGTTCAGCCCGACTCAACAACATAGGAGGATACCTAATAGGTGGCGTGAATCCAAAGATTGACCTTGCGTCGCAGAAACGCAACACTATAGAAGTAATCATCGACGGAGAAAACCGCACCATAATCGACAACCTGCGAACGAACCGCTTCGATGTGGCAGCAGAGGTTGGTGTAGGCATGGACATTTACAACCAATGGTTCAAGTTAGGCATAGAGGTAAAAATGAGTTATGGACTGCTGAACATCGTCAAGGATGATGCATTCATATACTCATCGTGCATAGACAATCTTCACAACAAGATGTTTATGCTGTCGTTTACATTTGAATAACCACTTTAAAACACATATTTTCAACACTTTATAAAATATATCAAAAAAAATGCACTTTTTTGTTGGTTGTATGAAAAAAAAGTGTAATTTTGCAGTCGCAAATTAACCCCACAACCAAGAGGTTAAAGTTTGAAATAGTGGTCTCTTCGTCTAGTCTGGTCAGGACGTCAGGTTTTCATCCTGGTAACTCGGGTTCAAATCCCGGAGAGACTACAAAGCCCGCAATAGCGGGCTTTTTTTATACCACACAAACGCCAAACTCTTTACTAAAAACCATCAACTTTCGACTTTTAATTCTTAACTTTAAACTCTAAACTCTTAACCATGACCCTTTCCGTCATAACCAGCAACCAATACGATCCTTTCCTCAACCGTGCTGTCGAGACCTACCTTACCGACACGCAGCCTGACGACACAATAACCATGTACCTCTGGCAGAATGAGCGTACAGTGGTGATAGGCACCAACCAGAACCCTTATTCGGAATGCAACGTCAAACAACTCCTCGACGACGGCGGCAGCCTCATGCGCCGCAAAACAGGTGGAGGCGCCGTTTACCACGATCTGGGCAACATTAATTTTTCGTTCATAGCAAACAAAACAAACTATGACGTCAAAAAACAATTGTCGGTCATCCAGGAAGCCCTGCTTACATACGGATTGAGAACTGAAATATCGGGACGCAACGACCTCACCTGCCAAGGACGCAAGTTCTCGGGCAACGCCTTCTACAACGGGACGAGAAACAACCTGCACCACGGGACAATTCTTATAAGAACCGATAATGACATGATGCTGCGATATCTCACCGTCAACAAGGCAAAACTACTAAAAAACGGTGTCAAATCAGTGGCAAGCAGAGTCATTAACCTTTCTGAATTAGCCGACATAACAGCCGACAACATAAAACAGCCTCTTGTAATGGCCTTTTCAAAAATATACGAGTCAACACCATCATTCCTTGAATTCGAGAGACTGTCCAAAACACCTGAAGTGCAGAAAATCTATGATGACATTAGTTCATACAAGTACATTTTCGGCAAATGGGACAACTTCAAGACCAGCCGTCAACAGCAATTCGACTGGGGCAATGTGGCCATCGGCCTTGACATAAACGAGAGTCAAGGCATCATCAACGACATCAAGATAGCCTCCGATTGTCTCGATACCGATGCCATAAACACCGCCGAGCAGATGCTTAAAGGAAAATCGACATACCAGGCACCTTTTATTGACTGCAACAGCCCAATTATCAAAGACATTGTGGAGTTGGTTTATACATAAAAACACGAGACTGCGGGACACAAGATACAATGACAATTTGGTCATCGTCATAGTCATTTATTCTGTATTCCAAAAATTCCTTACCTTTGCGCACTCATTTATAAGCATTTAAAGAAATGAAATACTACCTCCTGCCCTTGGGCTGCCAGATGAACCGAAGCGACACCGAGCGCGTGAAGACCGTGCTGCACAATATGGGATTCGTTGCCACCGAAAACGAAGAAGAGGCAACCCTATTGGGCATAATAGCATGTTCGGTGAGACAAAAAGGCATCGACAAGGTGTACGGGCGCATTAGCAAATGGAACTCGATGAAGAACCGCCAGAACATGATAACTTTCGTATCGGGTTGCATACTTCCAGCCGACAGGCTCAACTTCCTGAAATTGTTTGACCTGGTGTTCCCTATGAACGAGTTGAACAATCTCCCCGACATGGTTAAGCAGTACGGAATCACTACTCCTGCATCGCTCAAGGCTGGGGAAGAAATAGGCTGCCAACCCGTTATTAGGCCCATCGAACCGCTTTTCCACAAGAACGACAAAATAAACCCTTCGGCAAACATGGACAAGTTTTGGGCGATAAAACCAACACAAACTTCACAGTTTGAAGCATTTATTCCCATACAAAACGGTTGCAACAAGTTCTGCACCTACTGCGCCGTACCCTACACACGCGGTCGCGAGGTGTCGAGACCATCGGAAGAGATTATATGCGAGTTGAAATCGCTTGTGGAACGAGGTTACAAAAGCATAACACTGCTTGGGCAAAACGTCAACTCATACGGTTTGGACAAGGACAACGAAATAAACTTTGCCGAACTGCTACGACGCATCGGCAAATACGGTGACAGCACCGACAAACATTTCTGGGTGTATTTCACCTCTCCCCACCCACGCGACATGAGCGACGAGGTGATTGAGGCAATTTCGCAATACAGATGTCTCGGCAAACAGATACACATACCCATCCAGTCGGGCGACGACAACATGCTGCAGCGCATGAACCGCCACCACAACCTTGAGACATACCGCCATATCATACACACAATAAGGAAACTGCTCCCAACAGCCACCATCTTCACCGACATCATCGTGGGCTTCACCAACGAGAGCGAAGAGGAATTTGAAAACACACGCAAGGCAATGGAAGAGTTCAAATACAACATGGCCTATATAGCCCAGTACAGCGTGCGTCCCGGCGCAGTGGCATCACAATGGGCCGACGACGTTACAAAAGAAGTGAAACGCCAACGCTATCACATCCTGACAGAAGAACTCATGAAACACAGCCTCGTCTATAACCAGAGCCTCATCGGGCAAACTGTTGAGATGCTTGTGGAAGAACCCGACCGGCAAAAAGGCTTCCTGACAGGCCACACCGAAGGCAAAATCGTGACGCGCTTCGCCTCGGACGACACCAGCCTCATAGGACAGATAGTGAAGGTGAGAGTGACAAAGGCCACACCACTGTCGATTGAGGGAGAACTGGTTGATAGTTGATAGTTTAAAGTTAATAGTTGGAAGTTGGAAAAATTTGACTCGTCCTGTATTTTGTTTACGTTTTAATTGTTAATCCTGTAAAACTATTTCAGGACAACTCATTGTCCTTCATTGACTTCCCCGGCCTGCGGCCACCCATCTCCCTTCGACAGGCTCAGTGCAGCGAAGAGGGAAACAGGAACTGCACGAAAGGCACTGTCTTGTTTTGTTCCCGTGGCGGAGATGCTGCCCTTCGATGGTTCAACATGCTCAGTTCAACACAGCTCAACCGACGGAAGGCAAAAAAAACAATCAACCCATTGAAGTGTTGTTTTCCTTCATGAACTTGGACAAGCAAGCAATCAATGAATGTTTTGGCTTGGACACTAAGTTCTTCTGTCATTTCCTTGTCACAATAGATGAAATCGTCGTAGTCGCCACTTTGCCTTTTCTCAAACAAGGTTGATAGAATTTTCCCGATGTGAACGGGTATCAGCCCTTTTGAAACGAAATGAAGGCCTAGCATGGATTTGACCCCTGCGTGGGTTCTGGCTTCTATCTTATACTTCAGCAGCAATGCCGCCGTAGCATAGTAACAAGCGTATTACAATCTGTTCACAGCCGCGTTGTAATAGCCTTTTTCGGATAACAAAGCGGCTTCTTTCATTGTATCATACGCCCTCTCAAGCCTATATTCAACTAGCGATTTTCTGCTTTCGTCATCCAATCCACTCATAGCCTGATTCCTTCCTTTTTTATGTTAAGGTAAAACGGGGTTATCATTGGACGGTTGTCCCACTGTTTTTTGAGCATGACTATCGGACTGATTGACACTCCCGTTTGCAGCTCCAGCTCATACAATGGCGTTGTTATGGCATCCTCTTGTTGCATGGTAAGTTTGTCGCCATCGACAAGGATGAGCAGGTCTATATCACTATCGGGCCTTGCCTCGTTGCGGGCCTCGCTACCATACAAAATGACCTCTGCAGTGGGAAACAGCCGCCGCAACAGCACTTGTATTTGCATCACTATTTCTTTTCTGCTCATCTTGATTTTAATTGTATTGTCTCTGCAAAGATACACAAGTCTTTGAAACGCCGCCATGTTTTTTCGTCAAAAACCGAGTCCATAGTTTACTGAACGATGGCCAAAACTACAGTGAAAGACATTACTGCCACCCTACACCGTCACTGCGAGGCGTGAGTGTGGGACAAGTGTGGTTGTAATCGCGGCAGTCTCATTGCCGAGGGGCAACATAGGCGACACAATAGTTGTGGACATTATATTCTCCAATTAACTCACCCGGCCTGCGGTCACCCCTCTGATTGCTGCCATGCAGCGAGCTAAAGGTTGCTTCATTCCTCGCAATGACAGGGGGGGGGCGGGAAAGCCATCATGTGGCGTATCGGGTATTCCCGCTCTTGAGACTGCCGCACCCCTTCGTCGCTCGCAGTGACGGGAAAAGTGGCTGTTTGTCATTCTTGCCTCAGCTTGCAAAAGCATCGTGACGCGGTTTCGACAGGCTCAACCGCATAGATACAAAGAAATCCATTTAACGACCGATTTCAACAAAAAAAATATCCAATGACTTGTCCTGAAATAAGTTTAGCAAGCCATCCTTCACTTCGACAGGCTCAGTGTGCGGAGGCGGTGGTAGCGGGTCTCACAAGTGAGCAGAGCGACACTAACTATTTCTGAATCAGACAACAAACATCTGTCAATTATTGTTCAAGAGCCAATTGAAAAAAATGTAACTTTGCAGCGTAAGAATTAATTTGATGAAATTACCCGTAAACATAGAAGATCTACTTAGCGGGCGTGCTGTAGAGGGCGAACGATTGGAATACAAAACAGGATGGAATCCTGATGCCATTTACCGCACCATTTGCACCTTTGCAAATGATTTTGATGAAACAGGCGGAGGATACATCATTATTGGCGTCGAGGAGGAAAACGGTCGTGCCTTACGACCTGTAACAGGAATTAATCCCAACATCATTGAATCAATCGAAAAAGAAATGGTTGGCTTCAACAATTTGATGCGTCCTCACTACCAACCACGACTGTATATTGAGGAAGCAGACAATAAAACAATACCTATAATTAAGGTATCACCAGGCGAGCACCGTCCATACAAAGTGCCAGACATGGTTACCGGCAAACAAAAAAACTACAACTACTATATTCGCTACAATAGCAGCAGCATTGTACCCAAGGATGAATATGAGCGGAAACTGACAGACTTGGCTAACCGCATTCCCTTCGATGACCGAGGAAACGACCAGATTACTATGAACGACATCTCTCCTATGCTTTTGCACGATTATTTGACAAAAGCGAGAAGCAGCCTTGCAGATATTCCGTTGACCGACAACATGGAGAGCATCTTGGAACGGATGGATTTGTTAGAACCAGCCCCCGAAGGATGGAGAATTAAAAATGTGGCGGCAATGATGTTTTCAGAACGCCCTGACCATTTTTTCCCTCAAACACAAATTGATATTGTCCTTTTCCCTGAAGGTCGAGAGAAAAATCCGAACAACATGATTGAGGCAGAACCTATCAAAGGAAGCGTGCCAATAATGATAGAAAAGGCTTTAAGTTATCTGCGCACAAATGTCATCAAAAAACAGATTATAAAGACAAAATACGATGAACATTCCGACAAATTCTACAACTATCCATACCAAGCGTTGGAAGAAGCCATTGTAAACAGTCTATATCACCGCGATTGGACAGTCAGGGAACCAGTGGAGATTACCATTGAGCCCGACAAAATATCTATCTTAAGTTTTTCAGGACCAAATTATACTATTCCTATAGATGCCATACACAAAGGGAGACTGCTCCGCTCACGCCGTTACCGCAATAGCAGATTAGTAGAGTTTCTCAAGGAGTTGGGGCTTACTGAAGGCCGTGCGACAGGCATACCTACAATACAAACCGAACTTCAAACCAACGGTTCTCCATTAGCAACAATTGAAACAGACGAAGGAAGAACATTTTTCCTAATAGACATTCCTTGCCACCCAAAGTTTTCTTATGAAACATTCCAGGCACAACAAAATGGCGTAAAAGAACTAACTGATATTCAAAAGATTATCATCTTTGAAATCCAAACAAATCCATTTATTACAACAAGCGAGTTGGCGCAAAAATTAAACATTAAATTTCGAACTCTTCAAAGATACATCTCGCAATTAAAAGAGATTAAATTTCTTACACGCAAAGGTGGTCGTAAAGATGGTCAATGGGTGGTAACAATTATTCAATGAAAAAGATTTGTGACATGACCAAAATTGCCTTCAAGACACTAGGCTGCCGCCTTAACCTATACGAGACCGACTCGCTTGCCTCGCAGTTCAAAAGCAATGGCTACGACATCGCACTGAGCAGTGAGAAAGCCGACGTTTACATCATAAACACATGCACCGTCACCAACACGAGCGACCAGAAATGCCGCCAAGCGATAAGCCAGCTAAGGCGCAACCACCCCGACGCTCTCATCGTTGCGACAGGCTGTATGGTGAACCATCGCAAGGACGAGCTGCTGAAAGCAGGCACCGCCGACTACGTCATCGACAACGAACGCAAAAGTGCCATCTTCGACATAATCGACAACCACTTCCGCGAAGGCCAAAGCGACCCCGAAGGCTTCGACAAGGACCTCTTCAGCTACCTACCCGCCTACGACACCTTCCACACCAGAAGCCTGATAAAGATTCAGGACGGATGCAACAACTTCTGCTCCTACTGCATCATACCCATGGTGAGGGGACGCTCCACAAGCCGCCCAGCCAAAGACATCATCACCAATATAAAAGAGGTGCTCGACCACGGCTTCAAAGAGATAGTGCTGACAGGCGTGAACATGGGACGATACAGCTATGAAGGCATGAATTTCGAACAACTGACAGAAAAAATCATAACACTTGACTATGATTTCCGCCTGCGCATATCATCAATTGAACCAGACCTCTTCTCCGACAACTTTGCAGACCTTTTCACCAGCCCCAAAATGGCCCATCACCTCCACATCTGCCTGCAAAGCGGTTGCAACGAGACTTTGAAACGAATGCACAGACATTACACAACTGAGCAATTTGCACGCCTATGCGAACAGCTGCGACAAGCCGACCCCATGTTCAACATCACTACCGACATGATAGTAGGTTTCCCGGGAGAAACTGACGAGGAATTCACACAAAGCTGCGACTTCGCCAAAGAGATGCGCTTCAGCCACATACACACTTTCAGATACTCGGTAAGAAATGGGACACTTGCCGAGAAAATGCCCAACCAAATAACAGAGAGAAAAAAAGTGGAACGAAGCGAGACTCTGCGCCGCATATCGCGAGAAAACAAAATGAGCTACTACAACCAGTTTACCGGAAAGACACAAACCGTGCTGATAGAACGTCTTGACTCGAAAGGACAAGCAACAGGATACGGAGAACACTACATTCCCGTCGTTTTTGAAGGGAAAAATGACGAAAGAAACACATTCAAGAAGACAAAACTATACAAAATAATAGAAAACAGCAACGAAGAGAAAATTTTATTTCAAGGATTACCAATTGATTTATAACAAGTTATGATATTTTTGGAAAAATTTTCATTTAATTATGTTGTTGTGAAGATAAAATTTGTAATTTTGCGACCCAATTGGAGAAGAAAATAAAAATAAACAGATATGGCAAACCACAAATCATCAATTAAAAGAATACGTCAAACACAGAAAAGACGTCTGCATAACCGTTTCTACGCCAAGATGATGCGTAGTGCAGTTAGAAAATTCAGAGAATTAACCGACAAGAACGAGGCAACAGCACAACTCCCAAAGATGTACCAGTTGATCGACAAGACAGCAAAACGCGGCATCATTCACCGCAACAAGGCTGCCAACCTCAAGTCGAAACTCTGCAAATACACTGCAAAGTTAGCTTAAGAGAAGTGTTGGACATTCAATAAAAACACGGCCTCTTCTTTTTAAAGAAGGGGTTTTTGTTTGTATGACGCCATGGCAGACAACAGGAAAAGCATAAAAGAATGGGCTGCCGACGACAGACCACGCGAAAAAATGCTAAGCAAGGGCAAGAAAGCCCTCAGCGATGCCGAGCTAATCGCAATACTGCTGGGATCGGGCAGCAACGACAAATCAGCTGTGGAGTTGGCTCGCGAGATGCTTAGCGACAACCACGGCAGTCTGGCCATGCTTTCAAGGCTAAACACCAAAGAGCTAATGCGATACAAAGGCGTTGGCGAAGCAAAGGCCGTCTGCATAACAGCAGCACTTGAGTTGGGCAACAGGCGCTATATAAGCCAATTCCTCGAGTTGCCAAAGATAAACAACAGCGAAGACGCCTACAAACTTTTCAGAGCCCACCTCGGCAGCCACAACGAAGAGTCGTTCATGACCATTTTCACCAACACTAACAACAACGTAATTAAAGTGGAGCAAATCTCAGGAATAAGCGGCATATCGTTGGTTGCAATAGACATAAGAACGATATTCAAAAAAGCATTGCTCAACAACGCCACAGGCATCATCATAGGCCACAACCACCCATCAGACAACCTCAAGCCCAGCGAAGACGACAAAAAACTCACAAGACGCATAAAAGAGGCGTCCGAGACAATGAGCCTCAACCTTCTTGACCATATAATAATAGGGACAAACGACTATTACAGCTTTGCCGAGAACGGAATATTGTAACAAACACAACATTTTTTTGATGCCCGTACAAGAACAAAGAGTAAAATCATACGACAAAATCGAAAAATCTGAGCAAAAAGTTGTCCAATTCAAAAAAAAACTGTACCTTTGCAGCCTTAAATTATTGTAATAAAAACATAAATAATTAATTATCAAAAAGTTATGAATCAGTACGAAACCGTTTTCATTGTAACTCCCGTTTTATCTGAAGACCAGATGAAGGAAGCGGTAAAGAAATTCGAGGACTACCTGACCAATGCTGGAGCAGAGATAGTTCACGAGGAACACTGGGGAATGCGCAAATTGGCCTATCCAATCCAGAAAAAGTCAACAGGCTTTTACCAACTCATTGAGTACAAAGCCGAGGGAAACATCATTGCCGATTATGAGACAGAGTTGAAACGTGACGAGCGCATCATGCGTTTCCTAACAGTGAAACTTGACAAACACGCTGTTGCCTACAACGAGAAAAAACGTAAGAAGGCTCAGGAAAAGAAAGAGGCAGAAGCCTAATTGTTTAACTCAAAAAAATCAATAAAAATGGCACAACCCAATAACGACATCAAATATTTGACTCCTATAGCAGTCGATACCAAGAAAAAGAAATACTGCCGCTTCAAGAAGAACCGCATCAAATACATTGACTACAAAGATGCAGACTTCTTGTTGAAGTTTGTCAACGAACAAGGCAAGATACTGCCTCGCCGTATAACAGGCACATCTACAAAGTACCAAAAGAAAGTGGCTCAAGCAATCAAACGTTCACGTCACCTTGCCTTGATGCCCTATGTTGCAGATATGTTGAAATAATAGGAGGAAGAGAAATGGATATCATTCTTAAACAAGACATAACAAACTTAGGTTATAAAAACGACATCGTGACAGTGAAACCAGGCTATGCCCGCAACTACCTGATACCACGAGGAATGGCCATATTGGCTACCGAGTCAAACCGCAAAATATTGGCAGAAGAAATTCGCCAGCAGGCACACAAAGCCGAAAAGATAAAGAACGAGGCTCTTGAAAAAGCCAAAGTCCTTGAAGGCCTCAGCCTGCGTCTGCCCGCCAAAGCCGCTACAACAGGCAAGATATTCGGCTCTGTAAACACCATTCAGCTTGCAAACGCCATCAAAGAAGCATGCAACATCGAGGTGGAACGCAAACAGATAGCTCTCAACGAAGACGCCATCAAAGAAATCGGCAAATACACTGCCAAAGTGAAACTCCACAAGGAAGTGCAAGTCGAGATACCTTTTGAAGTATTCGCTGAATAATTCAAAAAAACATACAAACCACAAGGCTGCCTTCCAACAGAGGCAGCCTTTTTTGAACCCCAGCCATGATAACAAAAAACACCGTAAAACTCGTCCAGTCGCTAAAACAGCAGAAATGCAGGAAACAACACGGACTCTTCGTAGTGGAAGGACGCAAAATGGTAGAAGAACTACTTTCGTCGCACTTTGATGTGGAAATGCTGCTTGCCACCGAAAAATATGCCGACAACAACAACATAACAGCAAAATACGCCACCGTCTCCCCTATCCAGATGAAACAGATGAGTGGACTAGAAACAGAACCAGGAATATTGGCTGTGGTAAGGATACCTGAAAACAAAGAATGCGTTCCCTTGCCCAACATGACAACGCTGGCATTAGATGACATAGGCAACCCAGGAAATATGGGCACCATAATACGCACCGCAGAATGGTTTGGCATCAAAAACATTGTTTGCAGCGACAACTGCGTAGAAACATGGAGCCCTAAAGTGGTACAAGCCACCATGGGATCTATCTTTAGGGTGAACATCTGCAAGACAAACCTTTGCGAATTTCTAATAAAACATCACGGGATAAGAAACTATGGAGCCCTGCTCGACGGCAAAAACATATTCAGCAACGAAATGAAATATGAAGGGGGCATAGTGGTGATAGGAAGTGAATCACACGGCATCAGCAAGGATATCAAGGAACTAATCACAACACCTATCACAATACCAAAGCCGCAAGACAGTCCAACAGAATCGCTCAACGCCTCAATAGCGACGGCAGTCATCTTGAGTGAACTATACAGAAAACTACATTTCTGACAATATTTCACCTTTAACATATAAGAAACGACTTTTGATGCTATATTTGCCGAATCATTATCAACTTCAATAAAATCAAACAACATGTCAAGTGATACAGACAACGGCTGTGGATTAGGCTGTCTTAGCTGGCTGGGAATTGGTCTTGGCCTAATGATTTGGGGCCCAATAGGCGCCATTGTAGCGTATGCCATTACAAGCATCATAAACAGCAGCACATCGCCCACGAGCAGAAGCAAAATACGCAAAGGCATAGGCAGCACGGGCCCACAACGCGACTTCAACATAAGCCTGCTCATACTATCGGCTGCCGTGATGAAGGCCGACAACACCATGCTTCGCTCAGAACTTGACTACATAAAGCGTTTCTATATCAAAAACTTCGGTGAAAAAAGAGCCGGGGATTACATTAAAATGCTTCGAGAAATACTCACCAAAGAGTACGACCTCGACAAAGTCACTGCTCAGATAAGATACATCGACTATGCCTCACGTCTGCAACTTTTGTATTACCTTTTCGGGATTGCCGAAGCCGACAACGACATCAACAATTACGAAATTGACGTGCTATACCGCATATCTCAAGGCCTTAACATAAGCAACACCGACTTCGAATCGACAAAGGCAATGTTCGGCAACACCTACAATTACAACAGACAACAAGGCAGCAGCGAAAGCCACGACTACAACAAGCTGGACAATGCCTACAAGATTCTTGAGATAACATCCGAAGCCAGCGACGACGATGTGATGAAAGCCTATCGCAACATGGCGAAAAAGCACCACCCCGACCTTGTCAGCCATCTCGGTGATGATGTGCGCAAATCGGCTGAGCAGAAACTGCAAGAAATCAACAGTGCCTATGAGTTGATTAAAGAAACAAGAGGTATTGTATAGCCACAAGCCATGAAACACCTTATTTTCATATCATTGTTTCTTATCCTTTTTGCCACCTGCACACGGCGATAGTTCGTCGTCCCTGTGCCGGAAGCCTCGCCGCCTTCGACAACATCATGCAGACCAGCTCCGATAGTGCACTCTTTGCCATGCACAATTCCAACGTAACCCACAATGACCAGCCTCCTTCGACCGCCACTATGCCATCCAGCTCATCTCGGAAGCACTTTTCAAAAACATAAATATCAAAAAAAACGCCAACCACTTTTTAGCAAACTCCATACAAGCCATGCAGCGAGACACGGTTTGCGACCATCAGTTGAACAGCCTCCAGTTCACGCCGAAGAAGAAACGCCCGTCACGGAAAGGATAATGCGGTGTGGTGAACGACTCACGATAACGCGAAAGCATAACCATATTGCTGTATTGAATAAAGATGTTGGCTCTCTTAACCTTTATTGATATGGCTAAGTCGATAAAAGGATAGTTACCTATCTTGACTTCGTTCTGCTGGTAAAACACACGCAACGCAGGCATGTAGGCATCAGCATAATATTTTGTGAAATACTGTATGGTAACACTAGGCTGAATTGTTGCCGCCTTGCGGAAAATGGGCTGAGAATAGGCCAACTTTAATCTTGTCATGAAAAGAGGCAGATGCACAGGCGAGTCGGACTTTGTTATTTGAAGACTAGAAAAGCCACTAAACTCAAAACGCTTGATGGAATAATAATATGTCGCATAAATCTCGGTTATGGGACAGAAACCGTCATGCTGGGTTGGACGAGCGTCCGTTCCGAAATAAATAAGATTTTTTATGGATGTGTGCTTGGCACCCAAAGCAAAGGTCTTGTATCGGTAAGCGGCATCGAATGAAAGGTATGTCGCAGCTCCAAAATCATTGTCCCAAGTGAAATGGTTTGAATAATACGACTGTTCAAACCAGTTTGCCGACTGACGCTTCATGTTGAACCTAAACTCGAATCTGCCGTAGTTCTTTTCGGTCGTTCCGAATAGTTGCAGCCACTCCGCATTGACGGCGAAATCACCAACCTGATAGCCAAGCACAACGACATTGGCGGTTGCTGTGAGATGCGACGACTTAAACAAGTTAAGTTCCGCCCCGCCAGAAACAGTCACCTGCGAGAAGTTGCGTGCTTCAAGCATATCGCCTGTAGAATAATCATGCATGCCGCTAACTTTATAAAAACCGTATGATGCCTCGGCATAAAGATAAAGCGGAACGTCATCCTTATATTTGTCATAGGCGAGATTATTCCACCTGACACCGTTAACTATAGACCTGACTATTGTAGAGTCGGCGGTGGATGTCGAATCAATCATGGAGCCGAAAGGAGCGTAGAACGACACTGCAGGCGATGACTCATTGAAAAACAGTTTGTTTTGCCTGTATGCAAAGGTATGCCCTATCCTGCCCAATGAAAAACGCCATTTCTTCTTCTCCTTGACATTTGCCGAATCGTTAGCAACAACAGTGTCATAAATAAGTGTATCTTTTATTGCGACATTCAAAGACGTCGTGTCGTGCACTAATGCATTTGCAACAGTGTCATTGCCAAAAGCCAAAGTATCGGTTGTGTGTTCATCACTTTTTTTCGGTGATGGCATATCCGGATGGGGCATGATGTTAAAATAATGGTTCAAGCCAAATCCTGACGACACGACATGATTGGTTGCTGTTGTCAAATTGGTAATGATAACCGCATTGTCGGTCTCCTGGTGAGTGGTGTAAACGGTGTCATAAACTATGCCTCCATTCTCCTGATTGTCAATCTTGTTGCGAAAATAGTATGCCATTGCCGCATAACGTCCATTCTTGGTTGTGTAATGAGCATTTACCCACACATCATTGTTATTGGTCTTGTTGTTCTTGTATATGCCAGGCGAATAGTCGTAATCAACACCAGCCGAAAGGAACAAGCGCGGCAACATCTGCATTCCAAACCTCACTCTGAGGTTTTGTTCCTTGTCACCTATCGCCATAAGATAACGCAATTCGCTATAAGGGAGAACCGACTTGAACACGGGCATGTTTTTGTCGGTAAAGAAATAAAAGTCATAAACCGGCACCGACATGTCAAAACCCACATTCTTGCCATAGGCATAACGCATAGGCTTTGCTGCTGCGCCTGCATTGCTCAAAGTGTTGAAAAGAGTAGTGTAATGGCTCAAGGGGTCGTGGTCGGATGCATTGAAGACGGCAGTGTCGGTATAGTGCTTGCGTCCAAGGAATATGCTATCGAACGACAAGGCATTATATTCCACCAAAGTAGAATCGGTGCGGTTGAGAAATTTTGCCCATTTTGAATCGCCCTTCTGCAACGAATCGTTTTCAGGCACATTATGTCCCAACAAGCTGACGCATATCATCAAAAGGGCTATTATGTTCAATAAGTTTTTCCTCATCGTTAAAAAAATAGGCATAAATAACAAAAAAAAGAGATTGGTGCCTCACTTAACCGACACCAATTCCAAATCAATAGCTATTGGTGAATAGGCTGGCAACAATACGGGGTCTATTTCGATATCATCAAATGCAAGGTCTGAATTCATTACCAGACGAGCCTTTGCCCCTTCGTTCATCATAAGTACAGCTTCCTCGATGCCGGGTATCATCTGTCCAAGCCCTACATCAAACTCAAGTGGTTGTCCGTAGCTGTAGCTTGACTCCACTTCTTCGCCTTTTATGTTGTAAATGACATAATGCACAGACGCATGCTGGCCTTGGGCGACAACTGGACCACGACCTTTTTTGGTGATTTTCACATAAAGTCCCGATTCTGTCGGCATCACTTTCATGCCATTGTCTTTCAAGTACTTGTCAATCTGTCTCGATTGCTCAGCCATTCTTGATTCATATTCAGCCTGTTGTATCTTCTCCTGCACCTCAACATATTTCTTGTATTGGTCAGCGGTGAAAATCTTCGACACTTTCATATCAAGATGAAGCGGTTCGTAAGGCAGTATCATCTCTTCCTTGCCAACACTGTCAAAGGCCAAATGCGATGGGATTATACATTTAATTATTTCACCTTGACGCATCATCAGCAAGGCTTCGTCTATGCCTCTACATATCTCGTACAGGCCGCATTGCACAACAAACTCCCTATCGTTTATGAGGGTGTCGCCAGCATTGTTGCAAAGCAGCATGTCAACGAGGACATACTGTCCATCGGTTATTGATTTTGTGCTAAGTTGTTTGTGAGACAAGACGACTAGACCAGATTCAGCCACAGTAGCCTTGTTTTCCTCTACAGCCTTTTTGAGATATTCTTGCTCGGCATTCTTTAGGGCATCTATCCAAAGACTATATTCTGCGTCCATCCTTTCTGCCGGCACCACAGCCAACAGTTTCAAGTCATAATATATCAGAGTGTTTTTGTACTCTTCGGGTGTTTCATCCTGTTCAAGGGCTTTAAGGAAAAGCGAGTCGGCAAGGAATGCGAGTGTTGCAGCGTCGCCTGGGTGCATTACCGAGAGAGCATCGAAGATGTCGCCAACAAAGGCGTGCTCTTCCATTATTATCTCAATAGGGTCTTCCTCGTCGGCGACCTGTTTTGTTTCTCCAAGTATAGTCTGAGACAAAGTAAACCTTATCGCATCGCCCTGTCGCGGACAAAGGCTGTCGGCATTGCCATGCTCATTGTACTTGAGATAAGCACCGTTGGCGGTTTTGTCAAAGCCCTTATAAGGGTTGTCTTTGCATGAATAAAGGCAAGCCGCTGCGAAAGCAACGGCTGCCGTTATCATTATTACACGTTTTGTTCCCATTATTATTCAAAATCAACCAATTCCACCTCAAATATAAGGTTTGAATAAGCCGGTATTTCAGGAGATGGAGAAAAAGTTCCATAGCCGAGATTGTAAGGAATATAAAGCACTCCTTTCTCACCTTTCGACATAAGAGCGATGCCTTCATCCCAGCCAGGGATCACATTTCCTTGTCCGAGAACGAAACTAATAGGCTCATTGCGGTCGTATGAAGAGTCGAATTTCTTGCCACTGAAGAGCATCCCTGTGTAATTAACTTTCACATTGTTGCCTGCTTGTGGGTGTATTCCATCACCAGGCTGTGTGCAGGAATAAACGAGACCCGATTCTGTGGGTTCGGCTGTAATGGCATTTTCGCTCATATATGTCTTGAATTCATTCTCTGCAGCGCTAACCTTTCTTGAAAAGAACTCTTCCTCCGAACAGAAATCGTTAAGCTTTACTTCCCAACGAATGTCAGCATCCCTGTTGATGAATTCTGGTATATTGCTGCTATCCAGACCAAACATCTTTGTAAACACCGAATCAACATTGAGATACATTGATATGGAGTCGCCTTTGTGCATCATGCAGATAGCTTCGTAATAGTCGCCTACGAATAGGGGCTTTTGGATTTTGTCGTAGAAAGGCTGTCCCTTTAATCTATCTTGTGACGAGAACAGAAGAGAGTCACGACCGTTGGTATCCTGAACGTAATAGGCGAAAACCAAGTCGGCCACATCGCCTTCCTTAGGTGTCTCACCTTCATTTTGAGTCAAGAACTTGATGTAAATTCCATTTTTAGTCTGTTGATAGCCTTTATGCTTTTCACCTGGATTCTTGCAGGAAGTAAAGGCCATTGCCAGCATTGCAAAGCTGACACATGCGATAATTAATCCTTTTTTCATTTTATAAATATTTAATGTTTGAATATTATTACTTGATTTTATCTGCTTTTATCACTTTTATATTATAAATCAACGTATTACGTTGTTTTATCTGATGTTGGTCGCCCGTAAGCCCATAAGCCAAATGCGAAGGCAGAACTGCTTTGACAATAGTCCCTACTTTTAGCAAAGGCATAAGTTCATGCAATCCTGTTTCAGCCTCTCCATTGCCAACGACAAACTTTTTCTCGCCATCATTTTGGGACGAATAAATAAGGTCATCGGTTATGGAAAAAAGTTCATATTGCAAAGTAACCAAATCGCCGTTTTCAATTTGTCTGCCTTCACCGTCCTTGACTATTTGATAACGCAATCCGGTACCCGTTTGTGTCATGTCAAGTTTGTGACGTTTCACATAACTGTCTATTTCGCCTTCCTCCTCATTCACCAAATACCTATTGACTTTCTCAAGAGAGCTGCCCAATTCTTTGTGATTCACTTTTTTCACAGGCTCATTGTGTGAGCCTTCGTTGCCACATGAGAAAAAGACAAAAAACAACATCAAAAACAACAATTTTCTCATTTTCAAGAATTTAGTTTGTCTTTAAATTCTGGCAACACGGCCATAAGCTTATTCAAGGCATCTTCAATGCCACCATTGAACGTTCCTCCTGCTGCATTGGTATGTCCACCACCCGAGAAATGGGCTGAACAAAGGTCGTGCACCGAAAACAACCCTTTGGAACGGAAAGAGAGCCTTATAAGTCCACCACGCTCTGTCAACAACACCGACATCTTAATCTTCTCTATGGAAAGTGGATAGTTGACCACTCCTTCTGTATCGCCAACCTGATAGTCGAACGACTCTAATTCTTTTTTGTCGAGCGTTATGATGGCAGTGGAATATTCGTCGAGAATTCGCATCTTGTTGATGGCATAGCCCAAGAGTCTCAAGCGGCCTTCACTGAAAGTATCGTATATGTTCTGATGAATTTGGTGATAAGGTATTGAATATTTCACCAAAAGTGAACACATATTGAATATTTCGGGCGAGTTGACGGAATGCGAAAACGAGCCTGTATCGGTCATGATGCCAGCCAAAAGGGATGTGGACATCTCCTTGTCAAAGACATTTCCAGTATAATGTGCTATGACTTCAGCAGCCAATTCTGAGGCACTTGACACGTTTGTATCGCTGAGATAACACTGGAACAGCGAGTAGTCGGCATCTTTGTGATGATCTATTAGCACACGTGGGGCTTTTGAAGCATTAAGTTCAGGCTGCATAAGTCCGCTGCGCGAAGGATGGTTGAAGTCAAGAAACAATATATACTCGGCCTTGGCAATTATTTGTTTGCAGAGCGATATGTTTTGAGAATAGACAAGCAGTTTGTCGGTGCCTGGCAACCATGCCAAGAAATGCGGATAGTCATTTGGCACCATTGCCGTCACTTCGTGTCCCCTGGCCTGAAGGAAACGCGTCATTGCCAACGACGAACCCAAGGCATCGCCGTCAGGATTAAGATGTGAGACAACAACAAAACGTCGTTTTTGCGAGAGCACCTCGTCAAACCTCTTAAAGAAAAACTCTCTGTTTGTCATTAACTGTAAATTACCAGTCTGCAAAATTAGTAATTTTATGTTTATACTGACATGATTGGAAATTTTTGACACTGAATATAGATTCCGGGCCAAAATGCAATCTTTTCAGGCCAAAGATAGATAAAAGACCTTGAACGGTTTGTCAAAGCCTATTACCTATTATTTGTTGGCATCACATTCATGGGTTTCGCAAGCCACAGGCGGGCACCAAAACATCTCGGCAACAGCCCGAATCATATTCTGTTCCTCATCCGACCACACTCCCGCTATGGCCACATTGTCACTAACGCCTACAAGAATTCGTCCTCCACGGGTATCGGCAAAAGCACACAACGAACGGGATATACAACGGCTGTCAGAAATCTCAAACTTAAAGTCAAACATGGCATGCTCACCTTACTCTTATAAGGTTCTGTACATGTTCGTCCTTGGTTTTCACACTTCAAAGAAAAAGACTTTTGGAACACAAAACAAAAAAAAACGGCCTTGAAAAACGCAAGCACAACAAAATGGTGATAAATAGGAGCAAACATAAATATTTCTCAAAAAAAAGAGAATGGTGGCAAGATGTTACTTGTTTTTTACTAAATTTGCACTTTCAAAAAAAGGATCTATTATAGATTACTCATTGATTAATAATTAGTTAAACATTAGAAAGATGACAAAGTACGTTTTTACATTTGGAGGGAAGACAGCCGAAGGCAATGCAAAGATGAAAAATGATTTAGGTGGCAAAGGTGCCAACCTTGCCGAGATGTGCCTTTTGGGATTGCCTGTTCCCGCTGGATTAACCATCACAACAGAATGTTGCACCGCCTACTACACCAATAACTGCCAACTTCCTGCCGGGCTTATGGACGAAGTTCATGCCGGACTGAAAAACATGGAAAGAATAATGGGGTTGAAATATGGCGACCCTGAAAATCCGCTTTTGGTATCATGCCGTTCAGGAGCCCGCAAGTCAATGCCTGGCATGATGGACACTGTTTTGAACATAGGTCTGTGTTCAAAGACAATACCTGGGCTTATCAAGAAGACTAACAACCCACGTTTTGTTTACGACTCCTATCGTCGTCTCATAATGATGTATGCAGATGTCGTCATGGAAAAGGCAGAAGGCATTGAGCCGGCCGACGGCAAGAGCATTCGCAAACAACTTGACGACATGCTTGACGCTTTCAAGGAAGCCAAAGGATACAAGTCAGACACCGACATAAAAGCAGAAGAGCTCTTACAACTTGCCGAAGACTTCAAAAAGAGGATCAAAGAAGTGCTTGGCACCGAGTTCCCGGATGACGCCGAAGCACAACTTGAAGGTGGCATCAAAGCCGTATTCAAGAGCTGGAATGGAAAGAAAGCCATCTCATACCGTCGCATAGAAGGCATTCCGGATGACTGGGGTACTGCTGTCAACGTACAAGCAATGGTGTTCGGTAACATGGGTGACAACTCAGCCACAGGTGTTGCTTTCACACGTAACCCTGCCACAGGCGACAACCAATTCTATGGTGAATGGCTCATCAACGCTCAAGGTGAAGACGTTGTAGCAGGCATACGCACACCCAACCCGCTCAACGACGACACCAAAAACGAACAGAACAAGCACATGCAATCTATGCAGGAGCTCATGCCTAATACATATAAGGAACTTTGCGAGATTAGAGACATTCTTGAGAAGAACTATCATGACATGCTTGACATAGAATTTACCATACAAGATGGGAAACTCTATATGCTGCAATGCCGTGTTGGCAAACGTACAGGTGTTGCTGCTCTCACTATGGCTCTTGACATGCTTAAGGAAGGCCTCATCGATGAAAAAGAAGTGGTCATGCGACTCACTCCAGAGCAACTTGACGAACTTCTTCACCCTATCCTTGACGCAAGCGACGAGAAAAAACACGACGTCATTGCCAAGGGTCTTCCCGCAGGTCCTGGTGGTGCAGTAGGTCGCATAGCACTGACAAGCGAAAAAGCTAAAGAATACCAGGCTGCCAAGACATCCAACATATTGGTTCGCGAAGAAACCAACCCTGAGGATGTTGAAGGAATGCGTGCCGCCGACGGCATACTAACCGCACGCGGAGGTATGACTTCACATGCTGCCCTCGTGGCACGCGGCTGGGGCAAATGCTGCATAGTGGGCTGCGACGCCGTTAAGATAGACCTTGAAAAAGGTACCGTAACGATAAACGGAAAACAATTCAAGGAAGGTGACATCATCAGCCTCAACGGCTCAAAAGGATGGGTTTACGCAGAAAGCGTAGGTATGATTAACGCCACAGAGAACCCTCTCTTCCAACAATTCATGGCTCTCGTAGACAAATACCGCAAAATGGGAGTTCGCACCAACGCAGACAACCCGGAAGATGCACAAAACGCCATCAACTTCGGTGCTGAAGGCATCGGTCTGTTCCGCATCGAACATATGTTCTACGGCAAAAACAGCGAAGAACCTCTTGCAAAACTGCGCAACATGATTCTCGCCAGCACCACAGAGGAACGCGAAGCCGCTCTTGAAGAACTTGAACCTTATATCAAGAACTCAGCAAAAGGCACACTGAAGGTGTTGAACGGCAAACCTCTCACTTTCCGTCTCATGGACCCGCCATTGCACGAGTTCGTTCCTCACACCGAAGACAAGCAACGCGCACTTGCCAAAGAACGTGGCATCAGTTTCGAAGAGATCAAAAAACGCATCGACGCACTCCAGGAAACAAACCCAATGATGGGTCTGCGCGGCGTTCGTCTCGGAATCGTTTATCCCGAAATCACACGTACCCAATTCCGCGCTCTCTTTGAGGCAACAGCTGAACTGATGAAGGAAGGCTTTGAACCACATCTCGAGATAATGGTACCTCTCACAATCAACGTAAACGAGCTTAAAAACCAGAAAGAAATCGCCAACGAAGTGAAAGCTGAAGTGGAAAAGAAATATGGTGTTGAGATAAAATATATGTATGGTACTATGATAGAGATACCACGCGCCACTTTAGTAGCCGACAAGATTGCCGAGATGGCCGAGTTCTTCTCATTTGGCACCAACGACCTCACCCAGATGACATTCGGTTTCAGCCGCGACGATGTGAACGCAATAGTGAAAGACTATGTTGGCAAGAAGATAATCGCTGCCGACCCATTCAACACCCTCGACCAAGAAGGAGTTGGGCAATTGGTCAACCTTGGTGTAACCCGTGGTCGTAGCACCCGCAACAATCTGAAATGTGGTGTCTGTGGCGAACATGGTGGCGACCCCGCATCGATACACTTCTTCTACAAGACTGGTCTGAACTATGTGAGTTGTTCGCCATTCCGTGTCCCAGTGGCACGTCTGGCCGCCGCGCAGGCTGCTATCGAAGAAGAAAGAGCCAAATAAGATTTGACTTATTTTCAATCTATTATGAAAGGTATGTACACACGTACATACCTTTTTTTATAAGAACACACACATTATTCTCTAACGACAAACGATATTTACAAAAAAAAGACACGCCATAAAAGCGTGTCCATATTGACAAAAAAAGTCTCACAAGCTGTGTTACAACAGTTTGCGAGCCACTTCTTCTTCTGTGTAGCCTTCAATAATATCGCCAACTTTGATGTCGTTGAAACGATCGATATTGAGACCACATTCCATACCGGCAGGCACTTCCTTCACATCGTCTTTGTAACGCTTCAGCGAGCCAAGAATGCCGGTGTGAATTACGATACCATCGCGTATGACACGAATTTTGGTGTTACGAGTAACCTTGCCGTCGAGAACCATACAGCCAGCGATGGTTCCGACCTTGCTGATGTTGAAGGTCTCACGTATCTCGATGTTGCAAGTGACGACTTCCTTGATGTCAGGAGTAAGCATACCTTCAATAGCCAATTTGATTTCTTCAATGGCAGTATAGATAATTGAATATATGCGTATGTCAATCTTGGTTTGGTCGGCCAAACGTTTTGCTTGTGTTGTAGGACGTACATTAAAGCCAATGATGATGGCATTGTTGGAGGCCACTGCCAAGTTCACATCCGATTCGCTGATAGCTCCGACTGACTTGTGTATAACATTAACTTGAACCTCGTCAGTTGAAAGTTTAAGCAGCGAGTCCGACAATGCTTCTACAGAACCGTCCACATCGGCTTTGACGATAAGGTTGAGTTCTTTGAAGTCGCCTTTTGCTATACGGCGGCCTATCTCCTCAAGTGTAATATGAGGTGTGGCACGGCGTATCAGTTCACGTTGGAGTTGCTGACGACGGCTTGCAATAGATTTAACTTCACGCTCATCGGTCATGATGTTGAATGTGTCACCTGCTTCAGGAGCACCATTCAAGCCCAGAAGAAGCACAGGTGTCGAAGGCCCAGCCTCCTTAATATTACGATTATGGTCGTCAAACATGGCCTTTACCTTGCCGTAGGTAGTACCGGCAAGCATCATGTCGCCAATGCGCAATGTGCCGCTTTGTACTAATATCTTTGCAACATATCCCCTGCCTTTGTCAAGGGCAGATTCAATTACGGTACCCTTAGCAAGCCTGTTAGGATTAGCTTTAAGTTCAAGCATTTCAGCCTCAAGCATCACCTTCTCGAGAAGTTCCTCCACACCTATACCTGCCTTGGCCGAAATTTCCTGCGATTGGAACTTTCCGCCCCACTCCTCAACAAGAATGTTCATGTTGGCAAGTTGTTCACGGATCTTATCAGGGTTTGCTGTTGGCTTGTCAATCTTATTCAAGGCAAAAACAATTGGGACACCAGCTGCTTGTGCATGGTTTATGGCCTCAACGGTCTGTGGCATGACATTATCGTCAGTGGCAATCACGATGATGACGACATCGGTCATCTTGGCACCACGTGCACGCATGGCGGTAAAAGCCTCGTGACCAGGAGTGTCAAGGAATGTCATTTTCTTTCCAGTTGAAGTAGTAACCTCGTATGCTCCAATATGCTGAGTGATACCACCAGCTTCGCCAGCTACGACATTGGTATTGCGTATGTAGTCAAGCAGTTTTGTCTTACCGTGGTCAACGTGTCCCATTACTGTAACGACAGGAGGACGCGGGAGCATATCCTTTTCATTGTCAGCCTCCTCTTTTTCCGCTATGGCTTCCTGAAGTTCGGCACTCACAAAGTCGACTTTAAATCCGAACTCTTCTGCCACAAGTGACAAATATTCGGCATCAAGACGTTGGTTGATAGATACCGGTTTTCCAAGACTCATGAATGTAGCAATAACCTTCACAACCGGCACGTTCATCATTGTTGCCAAGTCGTTGGCCGTTACAAACTCGGTCACCTTAAGTATCTTGTTCTCCTCTTCTTGGCGTGCCGCTTCACTTCGCTGTTGTTCGGCAACCTTGTTACGTTTTTCACGGTTGTGTTTCGAAGCTTTTGACTTGCCGGGTGCAGTCAGACGCTCAAGGGTCTCTTTGATTTGCTTCTTAACGTCTTCTTCTGAAGGCTCAACGATTGGCTCTCTCTTAAACCTATCCTTCTTTGATGGTTTCTGTTTGGTGCCGTCAGGTTTATTGTTTTTCTGCTTATTGCCATCAGATTGGTTACTATTCTTTTTGCCAAGCTGCTGTTGATCATTGACACCTATACGCTGACGTTTTCTCTTCTTATTGATATCCTTTGCAGAATCACTTGATGATGCCACAGGTTCTTGTTTTGATGCCTTGTTCCGTTTTCTGTCTCGCAAGTCAGGAAGCTCAATCTTATCCAATACTTTTGGTCCATCAAGTTTCTGATAAACAGTCTCAATAACCCTTGGTTGTTTGATGCCCTGGCTCTTATCGTCAGCCGATTCCACCTTTTCTTGGTTTTGCGACTGCACAGTCTGCTTATGCTTGTTGGCTTGTGGCTGTTGGTTTTGTTCTGTATTATTGGGCTGATGCTTTTTTTCTTTCTCCTTGTTCACCTTGTCCTCTTTCTTCTTTTTAGAATTTGAAGGAAGGTCTATCTTATCGATTATCTTCAATCCAAAGGGTTCTTCTTTCTCTTTGTCTGCGACTTCTTTACTGCTTTCTTCCACCTTTTCGGAAGTTATTTTTTGTTCTTTTTCACTTTCGGTGTGAGAATCCTCAGAATCTGTCTTTTGTTTTATTGCGGCAACATCTACCGTGGTCTCCTCTATGTTTTGTTCTTTGGCATCCGTCTTTTCATTCTTGGCTTCTATAACATCGTTGTCGGTCTCATTAGCAAGTTTTTCGACATGTGTATTATCCTCACGTGCCGTTTCCTTTTTCAGGGCATTCGACAATATATTAGTACGCACTATGATGTCGGGCACATATTCAGTTTCGTGGGCATCATCAGTTTTTACATTTTCAATAGAGGCTGTTCCTCCCTTATAAGTCAAATCAGAAAGTTTCTCGGCGTTTTTCTTTAATTCCTTGTCTTTACTGAACTCCTTACTCACGAGTTGGTACATTTCCTCATTGAGTTTCTCGTTTGGCGAGTTTTTTATCTCGAACCCCTTTTTACTGAGATAGTCAACTATTCTCTGAACAGTGACGCCAAACTCTTTTGTAAGTTTGTTTAACCTATAGGTTGTGGTTTGTTTTTTATTGGTTTCTTCGGGCATATAAAATTCGCATTATAAGGTTATACATTTAATTAACACACAATATGTTCGATTCAAAGTTCCATTTCGGCTTTGAGAATTTCGAACACATTCTTCACCACATCAGGACTTAATCCTGTCTTTTCGACAACTTTCTCTTGTTTCAGCGACAGCACTTCTTTCGCCGTATTGCATCCCATTGCTTCAAGGGTGTCTATAACGCTTTGTTCTATTTCATCGTTGAAATCTTTCAAATAGACATCGCCTTGCAGAATGTCGAACACGTTTTTAACTGTTTCCACTTCGAGGTCGGCACGTTCAGCCACTTCATCAGGTTTGCAAGCAAGAACACTCTTGGCTGTGTCACAGCCCATCTTTCTCAGCGAATCAACAATCCACTGTTCAATCTGTCCATCATCTGCGTATGCCTGCAGTTCGATGTCATCATCATCAACATCGAGTTCTGAGTTGCGGAACACGTCTATCTGATAGCCAGTTAACTTACCTGCCAGTTTTATGTTATATCCGCCACGGCCTATTGCAAGGCTCACCTGGTCGCTGTCCATATATACATTAGCATACATACGCTCATTGTCAAGCGATATGGAAGTGATTTTGGCAGGGCTCAAGGCACGACGTATGAAATAATCGGGGTTTGATGTATAGTTTATGACATCAATGTTCTCGTTACGCAATTCACGCACTATACCGTGAATTCGCGAGCCTTTCATGCCGACACAAGCCCCGACAGGGTCTATTCTGTCATCATACGACTCAACAGCCACTTTGGCACGCTGGCCAGGTTCTCGTGCTATTTTGCGGATTGTGATAAGGCCGTCATATATTTCAGGCACTTCAGTCTCAAGAAGGCGTTCAAGGAACTTCTCTGAAGTACGCGACAAAACTATGACAGGCGTACCGTTACGGTTGTCAACAGCCTTAACAATAGCCCTTAAGGTATCACCTTTCTTATAGATATCACCAGGTATCTGCTCTATTTTGGGAAGCGAGAGTTCTATATCGTCCTCATCAATGACAAGAATTTCTTTTCTGCTAACTTGGTTAACCTCGGCCGTTATCAAATCACCTATTTTCTCGCTATACTTGCGGAATATCATCTCTTTCTCATACTCCTGAGTACGGGTCTGAAGGTTTTGGCGCAAGGCCAAGAGGTCGCGGCGGCCAAAGGTATCGATGCTCATGATTTCAGTAACCTGCTCACCGACTTCATAGTCCGGCTCGATTTTAATGGCATCGGAATACTTGATTTGACGAAGCGCATCTTGAAAATCGGAGTCCTCAACTATCTCGCGGTTATGGTAAATCTCAAAATCACCACGGTCAACATTGACAATAATGTCGATAAAATCGTCGGTAACGGTATCAAATTTCTTGTTCATCGTCGCACGAAACACATCGCCCAAGATACGCATGATGGCTTCACGATCAATGTTCTTGTACTCTTTAAATTCAGAGAACGATTCAACTAGTTTTAATCCTTTGTTTTCCATTTTATATTTATTTTATTATCATCAAAATTCAACAGCCGGCATCACATCCACCTCATTAATATTGAATGTCACAACATCATCCTGTTTTGCGTCTTTTTTCTTTTTGTTTTTTTGTTCTACAACAACATTTACGATATTTCCGTCAAAAGAAACAAGTTTTGCCGTCATACGCGGGTGTCCTTTCTGCTTTATCTCGACATTTTTGCCAATATATTTCTTGAATTGGCGTTCAAGTTTAAGGGCACCGCAAAGTCCGTAAGAGAGCACGCTGAGGCTATAGTCCTCCACATCACGGTCGAAACGTTGTTCGATGAAACGGCTTATGGCGGCACAATCGTCAATGGTTACAAATGAGTCAGCGTCAACAAACACCTTTATAGTGTTGTCGGCAGCCACTTTCACTTCAACGACGAACTTGTCGGAGTCTTTTACCGCCTCTTCGGCAACGATTCTAATTTTTTCTTTATCTATCATATTCTCAAGCTATTGGGTCATCAACAAATGATTGAATTTTATAAATAAAAAAACCTGTTACACTCCGTAGCAGGTTTTACTTGTGCTTCTACTTCATGTTGTCGCGCAAGGACTCGAACCTTGGCAGGCAGAACCAAAATCTGCAG